>CAXBNB010000087.1:0-9537 GCA_963976505.1 uncultured Reichenbachiellaceae bacterium | reverse complement strand
AATCCTTCCGCGTGCACCAAAAAGCTTGTAAGTCAATACTTACAAGCTTTTTTTATATAAATTACCTACCTTTAACTTGATATAATATTATTTCCCATGTTCATTGGCGAAATAAAGTAAGCTGCCTAAGCTTTTTATAAAAATTCAAAAGAAATGTTGACGATTAATTAAGACATCTATATCAAAAGATGTAAAAAGAAAATTCTAACTTGCTATACATATTCAGTCTCTCTCAACTCATTTTGATCAAGAAATTGAAGGAAGATGTGGTTTCTGATGTATTCGTCAATTTTCTGCGTACCAAGAATAGGTTTGATCATATAGATAATGTGGTTGCCTTTTTTTACACGGCCGTCAAAAATCAATCTCACAAATACCTCCGAAATAAGAAGGCGTCAGATGTCGTTTTCTCGCAAGCATCTAGTGAAGACTACCAAATAAAATCGAATACCAGGCCTGACCTTGAACTGATCAACAAGGAATTACATGAAGTACTGCAAAATGCCATGGAGCAACTTCCTCCACAAAGAAAAATAATTTTTCAATTGGTAAAGATGGATGGGTTGAAATACAGTGAAGTAGCCAAGTCATTAGATATTTCACAAAAGACGGTAGAAAAACACATGACCATTTCCCTAAAAGTAATTAGAGAAATTATATCCGATTACATACAGTGTAAAGGACTGAAAACCAGTAGAATAAAAAGATCGTTTGGATTGCTTTCCCTTTCTCTACTTGTATGGGCTTCAATTTTTTTTAAAATATTTTAATTTTACCGTAGGGTATTTTCCTTTTATTGGTTCATTCTTATAATGAACAAGGAAATAGATCAAATTATAGCAGCCAAAATTAATGGGACCGCTACGGACTTACAAAAAGAATCGCTGAATGAATGGGTAAAGAGTGACCCAATGAATGAGGAGGTTTACAATCATATCACTAGCTTTCTTTCTGCCAAATACAATGATGCTGAGATAATCAATGAAGAAGATGTTCGGGATCGGATATGGCAAAAATCCCATAAACACCCTACTAAAAAAACAAGAATCTTGCTTTATTCTGGGGTCTTCAAGGTTGCAGCTGCAGTTTTGATTTTGATCGCTTCGAGTCTAGTTGTTTTCAACTTTGTCAGCAATGAAAATTCAAATAACTCTCAAAATAAAATTAGTCTTATAGAAAAAGAGACATTACCTGGTGTCAAGTCTACCATCCAATTACCGGATGGTAGTAAAGTGGTTTTGAACTCATCAAGTAAGATA
Organism: uncultured Reichenbachiellaceae bacterium; assembly: GCA_963976505.1. Taxonomy (GTDB): domain Bacteria; phylum Bacteroidota; class Bacteroidia; order Cytophagales; family Cyclobacteriaceae; genus CAXBNB01. The sequence continues at coordinate 8,278 of CAXBNB010000087.1, read as the reverse complement.
ACTTTTTTAGAAAAATTTAGCGATTCAGTCAGATGGGTGAATCTTGAAGGAGAAGCATATTTTGATGTTGCAAAAAATCCAGACAAACCCTTTATTGTTCGGTCTGGTAATATACTTACCAGAGCTATAGGTACAAGTTTCAACATCAAGTCTCATTTGACCGATGTGGATGTTTCTTTAGTGGAAGGAGTAGTAGCTGTAAGAAGTATAGCAGCCTTAAATAAAGAGCAAGGTGTTATTCTCAATCCTGGTGAATACATTTCCTATAAACGTAATGAATTCAATTCTACAGGAAATTTCAATGTAAAGGACATTATTGGTTGGAAGGACGGGTTATTGGTCTTCAGAAGTGCAGATTATGAAACCGTTGTAAAAAAATTAGAAAATTGGTACGGAGTTCAAATATCATCTAAAGGATCTATTCCGAATTGGAAATTGAATGGTACTTATGACAATGATAATTTGGAAAACATACTTAAAACGCTAAGCCACAGTCAAGGCTTTAAATACGATATTAATGGAAATGATGTAAAAATAAATCTATGAAAGAAAACGAATACGGATAAAAATTAACCGATAACGGGAAGCTATCGGTTAATTTCTAAATTCTCATCTGTGGACCAACACTCGTGAGAATAGTTAAATGATTGTTTTAATAAACACTTAAAATTATGCAAAATAAATTACTATTAACAGTAATCATGCTGTCAAAATTTATATTTTACGGGGTTGTCTGTCAGGTATTCGTGGTTACCATGATGCTTGGCTATGGCTCGGAAGCACAAAAGTACCAGAGCGTAAAGGAAAAACGAATTAGTCTGGAACTGAAAAATGTAAGCCTGAAGAAAGCACTCAGCGGGCTCGAAAAAACCTCTGGTTATTCATTTACTTATGACGACAAAAGTCTTAACAGCCAGATAAAACTTGATTTGATTGGGCAAGACAAACTTGTATATGATTATTTATTGGAACTTTCCAAAAGAGGAGATTTGTATTTTAAACAATACAATAATTCCATTTCAGTATTTCGTCAAGGATCTAACAAAGAACCAAATCTAATACAAGTCATAGAACAAGTGGTCGATGTAGACATCTCTGGCAAAGTCCTCGACGAAAACGGCCAAGGACTTCCTGGAGCAGCAGTAGTTCAAAAAGGAACTACCAACGGAACTACCACTGATTTAGAGGGAAACTACAAGCTGAATCTTCCCGAAGATGCGACAATATCAATTTCTTTTATTGGTTATGCCACACAGGAAATTGTAGTAGGTGCTAAAAGTACCATAGATGTGCAGATGGCAGTAGATATAAACCAACTTGAAGACATTGTGGTGGTTGGATATGGAGTACAGAAGAAAAGCGATCTTACAGGAGCTATAGCCACGGTAGAGGGAGCAGATCTTGCAAAAACCAAAACAGCTGGCTTAACAAATTCTATTGCTGGTCGTTTGCCTGGTGTTATAGCAAAACAAACTAGCGGTGAACCTGGAAATGACGAATCATCAATTAGCATAAGAGGCTTTGGCACTCCCTTAGTTATTGTTGATGGAATCCAACGTGATTTTAATGATATAGCCGCCGAAGAAGTTGAATCCATGACTGTCTTAAAAGATGCATCTGCCGCCATATATGGTGCCAGAGCTGGGAATGGTGTTATTTTAATTACTACAAAAAGGGGTACAATAGGTGCACCGCAAGTAACTCTTAGTTCAACTACTACTCTTGTAGGTTATACGAATTTTCTAAAGTATTCAAATAGTGGTCAATATTCAGAATTAATGAATGAATTTAAAACCAATGATGGGTTAGCCCCACTCTTCACTGATGAAGAAGTAGCTAAATATGCTAGTGGAGAGGATCCAATAAATTATCCGAATACAGACTGGTGGAATTTGACAATGAATAACTATGCTCCACAAACTCAACACGAGGTATCTTTAAGGGGTGGGTCCGAAAGCATTAAATACTATACTTTATTTAGTTTCTTAGACCAACAAGGAGGGTATAAATCTGGAGACAATAAATACAAGCGATATAATGTAAGGGCTAACATTGATGGACAAGTTACTAAACGTCTTTCTGTTTCAGTAGATCTATCGATGATTGCAGAAGATTTGAAAAGTCCATTGCGTACAGTTGATAATCTTTGGGCAGATATAAATAATGCTTTGCCTACCTACTTAGGTGAATTTTCAGACAAAACTAAAATTGCTTATGGTGGACAGGTTCCCATATCACCAGTTGCAGGTTCTACTTTCGATTTAGGTGGCTATCAAGCAGATAATAATAGACATATCAATATTAAAGGTTCATTTAACTATGACATTCCTGGTATTGAAGGGCTTTCAGTAGATGGTTTTGGTAGTTTCTTTGAATTTGGAAATGACTATAAAAACTGGGAGAAAAATTATTTTGTATATGAGTATGATGGTGCAAGTGATACATACTTAAATAAAGGATCTTCTTTCAAAACCAAGTTAGATCAGGGCTATCAAGTGAATTCATCATTTACCACCAACCTTGCACTTAAGTATGTAAAAACCTTCAATGAGAAACATAACATAGATGCACTCGTTCTTTATGAAAGAATTCAAAGGAGTGGACATAATGTGAGCGCTCATGGCGAGAATTACCTTACTGACGCCATAGATTATTTGTTTGCCGCTGGAGGTGAAGGAACCCGCGTAGGAGGTAGTGCATCTGAAGATGGAAGAGAAAGCTATGTTGGTCGATTCAATTACAATTACGATAGTAAGTACTTGTTTCAAGCAACTGTAAGATATGATGGATCTCCAAGGTTTAACTCATCAAATCAATGGGGATTTTTTCCGAGTTTTTCAGCAGGCTGGAGACTTTCTGAAGAAAGTTTTATCAAAAACAATGTGGAATGGATTGATAACTTGAAGTTAAGAGCGAGTCATAGTAATCTTGCTTATGATGCTACAGGTAATTTTCAATACCTGAGCGGGTATGAAATAACAACAGGTCAGATAAGACGATATATGGACTCTGGTTATGTATTAGACGGATCGCCATACACCACTATTCATTCAACTGGCTTGGCTAACCCTAATATTACTTGGGAAAACATGACAATTCAAAATATTGGTTTAGATTTTGGGATCAACGGTGGAGCGTGGTATGGTGAATTTGACTGGTTTTACCGTTCAAGAACTGACATGCTCGGTACTAGGATTGTATCTTTACCCAACACCTTTGGTGCCAACCTACCAACAGAAAACTTGAATAGCCAAAGTAATCGGGGATTTGAGTTATTGTTAGGTCACAGAAATCATACTAAAGCATTTAAGTATGATATTAATGCTAACATAGCTTGGACAAGAGCCAAATGGGAAGATTATGACGAACCTTTATACGAAGATGAAGATGACGTCAGAATGAGAAAAAGATCTGGTAATTGGGTGGATCGGGTTTTTGGTTATAAATCAGATGGCCTGTTTACTTCTCAAAGTGAAATTGATAATTTATCCTTTGATCAAGATCAGAAAGAAAATGTAACCCTTGCTCCTGGTGACATAAAATATGTTGATACAAATAAAGATGGCACATTAGACTGGCGAGATCAAGTGTTAATTTCGACTTCAAACTTACCTCAATTAACATTTGGCCTAAATATGACAATGGAATATAAGGGATTTGATTTATCTCTATTATTACAGGGAGCAGGTAATTATGATGTTGCAATTAGTACACGTCTTTTGCCTTTTGGTACGACTAATACATTTGCCCTTACTTATGAAAACAGGTGGAATGAAGACAATAACAGCAAGGATGCATTGTTGCCAAGAGTATCTGCCACAGGAAGAGTCAACAATACCAAACCTTCCGATTTCTGGTTGGTTGATGGAACATACATGCGCGTAAAGAATTTAAATTTAGGCTACACCATTCCTATGCAAGAAGTAGTTGGCATTTACTCCATACGCCTTTTCTTTTCAGCAACAAATCTTTTGACATTTAGTGGAACCAACAAATGGGATATGGACCCAGAAGCGGCAAACAATAGTGGCCGATATTATCCGCAACCAAAGACATTTTCACTAGGAGTTAAATTTAAAATTTAAGAAATTATGAAAAAGTTATTATATATCTCCGTATTCGCATTACTTCTATTTCCTTCATGCGAAAGTGTACTGGATCGAGAACCACTTGATATAATAGGTGACAATATTGTCTGGGATGACCCGATTTTGGTAGATGCCTATATTCTCGACGTGTACAGTCATATGTATTTTATGTACAACGATTATGACACTCAACAAACACAAAGAAACAATATATATACAATAAATGCTGTAACTGATCAGTGTACTAATGGCAGACCCAATCAAAATGTCGTGGTAAAATGGCAAGCAGGTCTTTTAGATCAAAATGGCGGATTGGAGCAGTGGCACTATCCTAATATTCGGAAAATGAATGATTTTTTGGAAAAAATGGAAGGCTCTACTATTCCAGAAGATGAGAAAAAAATTCTAATAGGCCGAATAAAATTTGCTAGAGCATTTACCTACTTCACTATGGTAAAATGGTATGGAGGCATCCCTATTATTACTGAATCACAGGCTATTGATGCGCCTATTGAAGATTTACAAGTTCCTCGAAGCACAGAACAAGAAGTTTACGATTTTGTAATAGCTGAATGTGATGAGCTTATAAATAATGGAATGCTTGATAGTCCATCTACAGCTCGCTTAGGTGATCCTACAACATTTACAGCTCAGGCTCTTAAAGGTCGAACCGCATTGTATGCTGCAAGCATTGCCCGTTGGGGCACTGTAAAAATTGATGGTTTGGTAGGTATTCCGAATAGCCAAGAAAGCAAATATTGGCAAATTAGTTATGATGCTTCAAAGGCGATTATAGATGGTCCATTTTCTCTTTATAAAGAACATGCAGATTTTGTTGAAAATTACCAGCAAGCCTTTATAGATGAAGACAATACTGAAGTAATTTGGGCAAAATACTATACCGGGGAGGGAGTAAATAATGATTGGAGTGTTGATCATTCAGTAATCGGAGCAGCTCCAAGTTGGATGACAGAAAATATTTGCCCTTATCTTGAGTTTATCGAGAGTTTTGAGAACAAAGCTGGCGTTAGTATTCCTTGGGATAGAGACGCTGTTGCTAGCAAATTATGGACGTTTGACGAGCTATATGGAGATATGGAACATCGTTTTCACGCCACTATTTGGACTCATGGTAGTAATTGGGAAGGTTTCGACCCTGTCCATTATTATAATGGTATCCAGACCGAGGATGACGAAATCATTCGTTCTGGTATTTACAATGGACTGCCTGCTATGGGAGTAAATTATAGAACATCGGGCCGAGATTTATCAGGATTTTCTATTAAAAAAGGTGTTGATCCTAATGGTGACCTTAATAATAGAAAAGGTAAGAACATGAGAATTCAATTTCGTTTAGGTGAAACGCTCTTAAATTTTGCTGAAGCCGCTTTCTATCTAAATAAAAATGATGAGGCCTTAGATGCTGTTAATAAAATTAGAGAACGCGTTGATTTACCACAACATACCGCAATTGACGAAGAAAAAATCAGGCATGAAAGAAAAATAGAACTTGCTTTTGAAGCTTTGAGACATTGGGACTTAAAGCGTTGGAGAATTGCTGAAGAAGTAATATCAAAATCTTGGACAGGAGTAAACTATATTTATGATTATCCAACTCAGAAATTCATGGTTGAATACAAGGAGAATTTTAGAACATCTGATTTTGATGAAAAACATTATTACTTCCCTATTACTCCAGGAAGAATCGCTAATAACCCAGCTCTAGCTCCCGATAATCCGGGATACGAATAAAACACAATGACCCTAGTTACCAACTATTATTTAGTGGTAACTAGGGCTTATTGTTTTTCCTAAACTAAATATTTCTAAATCACAATATTGAAATGCGCATAGTATTTACGGCACTACTATTTCTTTTTTTAAGTACTGATGGTATCTCGCAAAAAGACCTAAGACCTAGACTATTGGTACTAACTGATATTGGTGGCGATCCTGATGATGAACAATCTATGAGACACTTATTAGTATATGCTAATGAATTCCGGATTGAAGGTCTCATTGCAACATCTGATAACATACCAAGAAAAGGATATAATCATCAAATTCGGACAGATTTAATAATAAAAGCAATTAAAGCCTATGGAGAGGTTAGGGATAATTTAATACTACATGCCCCAAACTACCCAACAGCAGAATCTTTATTGAAAGTTGTACACGGAGGGCAAGTGAATCGGGGCGTTGAAAACTTAGCAGCAGGAAAAGAAACTTCTGGATCAAAACATATTATTAGAACAGTAGATGCCTCAAAAGAACTACTCTACATTACTATATGGGGTGGAGCACATGACTTGGCTCAAGCACTTCTTGATGTAAAGAACACGCGTTCGCCTAAAAAAGTGAACGAATTTGTCAAAAAATTACGAATTTTTGCCATCTCAGATCAAGATGGATGGAATAATCCATCAAAAAAAGGTACTGGACAATGGATTCGTCAAAATTTCCCAAGTATCTGGTATGTAGAACCGGGACCTCTCTCCATGAATTCAATGGATGCTTCCTTTCGTGGCATGTACCAAAATGATTCCAGAGGTAGTACAGTAACATTACCGCTTGTAGCTGCTGGTCTAGATAAGTTGAATAACGATAAATGGATAAAAGAAAATATTAATTCATGGGGACCATTGGGTGCAGATTATCCAAACGATGTGAATCAAAATCCACCGACTGAAAGAAATTTAATTGGCATCAAGGAAGGAGATACCCCTTCATGGTTTTTTGTCTATCAAAACGGGTTAAATAATCCTGAATTCCCAGAATGGGGTGGTTGGGGAGGTAGATATGCTGCTGTTGACGGAACGTATTATATCGACACTGAAGACAATCATTGGTCTGGAAAAATGGATAAGGGTCTTCGTCAAAAGTGGACTATTGCACGTTGGCGTGAAGCTTACCAATATGATTTTGCAACACGTATGAGATGGAATCTTTTACCCTATGAAGAAGCCAATCACAATCCTGTGGCGATTTTTGAAAATGATAACAGTCGACGCATTATTCAGTTAAAGGCTAAGGCAGGGGAAACTATACAACTCGATGCAAATAAATCTTTTGATCCTGATGGTGATCAAATTAGTTTCAATTGGTGGGCATATAATGAAGTATCCGTTTCTAGTGTCATTCTTACTCAAACCAATGAAGCTGTTGTTAAGGTTGAAATACCCGAGCAATGTCCCGAAGGTGATATTCATTTGATTCTAGAAGTTAAGGATGATGGCAGTCCAAAGTTAGTTGCGTATCGAAGGATTATTTTACAGGTGAGGTAATCCTATTTCTTAAATATGACCGATTATAAATTTACAAATACAACATAGATTGCCCTAAGCACAAAGGTCCTTCAACGGTACACGAGTATAATTAATAGCTCCTTGCTATAAACCGAAAACATCCAGTTAACATCAATTATTTTATCATGAAAAGAATTTTTTTTCTTGCATTTTTAATATTGTCATCAGTTCCATTGTGGGCACAAGAAAAGGCAAATACCACAACCAATAACCAAAGGGAAATAAAACCTTGGTCAGAAAATGTTAGGTATTGGCAGTACAAGGGAGAGCCAGTACTGCTCCTTGGTGGCAGCAAGACTGATCATATCTTTTTAGCAGATGGACTTCTGGAACACCTTGATGAAATCAAAGAAGTTGGAGGCAACTTTGTAAGGAATACTATGAGCCAACGAGAGGGCAAGGATCTTAAACCCTATGCTTTGGTCAATGACTCTATTTTCGATTTGAACCGGTGGAACGAAGACTATTGGACAAGGTTTGAAAACATGCTAAAATGGACAAATGAGAGAGATATTATAGTGCAGATCGAAGTATGGGACCGCTTTGATTATTCACAGAAATTTTGGGAGATAAGTCCATGGAATCCTCGTCTCAATGTAAATTATAGCTATGAAAAAATAGGCTTTGATGAGAAGTATCCCCTTCATCCATCAAAGGACGTCCAACCCTTTTTTCATTCTCTTCCAAACATGCCAAAGTATGATAAAAAATTAGACTTGATCTACAAATTTCAAGAGGCGTTTGTCACCAAAATGTTGTCATACAGTCTTCAATACGGCAATGTACTTTACTGTATGAACAACGAAACGACAACTAGCGCACTTTGGGGGCAGTATTGGATAAAGTTTATTAAATCAAAGGCCAAGGAAGTGGGAATAAGTGTGG
>CAXBNB010000086.1:0-9570 GCA_963976505.1 uncultured Reichenbachiellaceae bacterium | reverse complement strand
CGACTTCAATCAATGCTGCCAGCATTGGTCAGGTGCATGAGGCAAAAAAGGATGGAAAAAAACTGGCAGTTAAAATTCAATATCCGGGTGTGTCTGAAAGTATCAGTAGTGATCTGGCGATGATCAAACCCATTGCTATGAAAATGTTCAACATTCAGGGTAAAGGATCGGATGTTTACTTTAAGGAAGTAGAAGAAAAACTGCTGGATGAGACCAACTATGTGATGGAGGTTCGGGAGAGTATAGAAATGGCCAATGCTTGCGGCAGTATTAAAAACCTACGCTTTCCAAATTATTACGCGGCACTCTCTTCGGAGCGCATCATTACAATGGATTGGATGGAGGGTCAACATTTGTCTGAGTTCACACAGCACAATACGGATCAGAATTTAGCCAACCAATTGGGGCAGGCACTTTGGGATTTTTACATGTACCAGATCCATCATCTAAAGAAATTTCATGCAGACCCGCATCCAGGTAATTTCCTTGTGTCTGACGACCATCAATTGACGGTGTTGGATTTTGGGTGCGTCAAAACCATTCCTGAAGAATTTTATGTGCCTTATTTCGATCTGGCGCAAAGCGAAAATTTAGAAAATCCTGCATTTTTCAAATCCAAGCTCTACGAACTTGAAATTCTTCGTTCAGATGATAGTGAACAAGAGATTGAATTCTTTACAGGAATGTTTCATGAATTGCTTGGCCTGTTTACCAAACCGTTTCAAGGTGATACTTTCGATTTTTCAGACGCTTCTTTTTTTGGAAAACTCAGTGAATTAGGAGAACAATATTCTAAGAACACCGAACTTCGAAATATGAATGGCAACCGCGGTTCAAGGCACTTTATTTATGTCAATAGAACTTTCTTTGGGCTATACAATTTGCTGCATGATTTGAAAGCAACGAACATCGATATTTTCAATTACATGCCCAAAATTGAAACTAAAGACAAACGTGAGCCATCCGATGCTCAGTTGGCCATCTGAGCTTCGGATGGTTTTGGGTTGTAAGACCTACAAAAGGGAAAGTCAATATTTGTTTAATTCTTTTACTATTTATTTGATTTTTTACTCAAAAACCAGCTTCAATGATTTCTGAAAAGGAATACTCACAGCCCTGTAGTTTTTTCTATTTTCCATTTTGTCGATATTTACCCATCCTGCCTTTACCCCATTCATTTTTCTGAGCTTTTTTCCTTCTGATTCAGGAACCATCACACAAATACTTCCTTTAGGCAATTCGCCAGTAATCTCAATTGCTATTTCTGTTCTCTTTGCATTTTTGCTATTAATGGTCAAGTTTAGACGCGTGTCATTCCCACCCGGGATCACTAGATTATTAATGGCAATGGTCTGCCCAATGAAGTCCTGAGGAATATGTGGGAAAATATCAAGACGCCCTTCAATTTGATTGTATTTTACTCCAAACAAGTGCTCAATAATGGCCGTGATGTATTGTGAGGCAGTCCACCCATATCGTTCCACCCCTTCACCTGAACCTGTGCTAGGCACAACATATTCACTGAAATTATTATTGAACATTTTCACAGTCTCCCAAGCCAATTCTGAAGCCAGAGCATGTTTTCCAGCATCTTCCAGGCCTGCAATAATTTGCAGGTTGCGCATGGTCCACACATCACCAAACCACGCAGTGCCATCATAGCTGCCGGTTGCTTCTATAAAATCAGGTTCTGTTTTAGCAATGCTTGTAAGCGGTCGAATGCCCCAATTGAAAATTTCAGGATTCACTAATGTCGGGATCAACTTTTCGATGTGCTCATCTGGCGCAATCCCCAGCCGCATTGGATCAAAGGTGGTGCAAATAAGCCTCGGCTTCAATTTTTTGTCCCCAACGTCATAATTGTAATAGGCATTTTTGTCTTTGTTCCAAAGGTGTTTATTTATAGCCTGTTTTAGTTCTTCAAACATTCCGGAATAGATAGGAATATCCTGCTTCCTTCCAAGGTATTCTGCCAATTTAGCGGTGTTATAACAACCAATGGCAACCGCCACATTTAAGTCAACGGGAGCCAAAATGCCAGGTATGGCCTTCTTGTCTCCAAAACTTTTGTCACTAAAGCTTTCCTCAAATACTGCTGTAATTAATCCGCTTTCTGAATCTCTTTTTACAGAAGAAAACCAGTAAGCAAGGTACTTTTTCATCGTATCATGAATGAGTTCCTGCAACTGTCGGTCTTTTGTCCGAGTGGCAACATCGAAAGCTGCATCGAAAAATCGAGGAAGACTACTTACATTGGCTGGCGTCCCACGCATTGGAGAACCTCCCCACAAATCGATTCGGCCGTCAGGGTTCTGAGCCTGTACTCCGGCAAAACCCCTCATCATATCCTCGACAAATTTCTGATTCACCCATTTTGCCCCTGCAATATTAAGGCTGCCGTCAAGTTGCCACCACGACTGCCCGTATGCCCCGCCAGGAGCTAAAAACGGATAGTTAAATCCCTTCATAGGAATGTCGGTAACTAGGCACTCATCAAGTATATCAAAAGCCTGTTGGAAATCATCCTGCTTAATTCCGGGCAAACTAATTATCGGTACAATACTTTTGCTATGCAGGTCGGGCCGACGAAGTAAAGGTTTAGGCTTACCTGTCGTCACTTTAATCCAGTCGATCCATATATCGCCTCTCATCCACATTTGCGCAGGATTGATTTTGATCTGATCAATGGTTCCAGTCCACGAACTATCCATATAACAAGTGACTTCCTGCCATTCATGGTAATCTGGTTTCATCGTAAACCGAACTGTGCCTGAGTTGGTTTCAGTGGTATCTTTAGTCTTCCATGAAATTGAACCATCCGTTTCTGGTGACATATTCAGTACCCGCATTTTTACTATATTATGTTTCCCTGCAGGAATGTCTAATCCTTTTGGAGAGGTTATTTCATACCCTGGATTATCTCCCCAAACCTGGTAATCCCAAGATGAGGAACGTTGTTTATTATCTTTGGGACTGACTAAAAACCTTATTGCTCCTCCAGAAATCCCACCATTTACAGGTTCTGATATAACCCATCCCTCGCTGTTGTTCCACTCATTAAAATCCCAAAACCATTTAGTCGGTATCGTGTCTTTTGAAATACTTGTTTTCTTAAAGTCAATTCTTTCTTGACGTGTATTTTCCTCAACAAACCCGAACGATATCATATCCTTTTGATCTTGATTGGCATTGACATCACCGGAAACGAAGGCTAAAATGACACTCGAAAAAAGCAATACTTTCTTAAACAACATTGGTTCAAATTAAAAATGTTAAAAGCTCTCCAATCAACAGAAACAAAACTAATTGTCTATGGATTGAATTTGTAATTTAATGCTAAGAGCTAGGGCATCTAATACCTTTTGCCTTTTTATTGTGAGAGAGGTGCTGACGAAAAGCTAGGAGTCACAACGCTTTGTGCCATTGGATTGCCTTATTACTGTATAGGTTCTTTCAAAAGCTATTTTCAACAAAAGTCAATCTTAAGTCTTATTTTATCCAACTTTCAACTAATTTTCCAATAGTAACTTTGGTTTTACAACCACTGTTGTACTTGGCGTTTTTGCAGCACAATTAGTTCTTTATAAGAATGTATGGATAAGGTCTTTTGGATTGTAATGGCGCTATTGGCAGGAGCCTTTTTGCCGATTCAGGCAGGATTGAATGCTAAACTGGATAAGGTGGTGGAAAGTCCGATTTATGCTTCCATGTTTTCTTTTCTAGTGGGTACCATTGGGTTGTTGGCATACATTCTATTCACCCGGCAGACGGTGGCTTGGTCAGCAATTAGGGAAGTCCCTAATTATGTTTGGATCGGTGGTTTGATGGGTGCCTTTTATGTCACTGTTATCATTTTGGCATTCCCAAAATTAGGACCAGGTCTCACTTTTGGGCTGGTTGTAGCTGGACAAATGGTGATCTCCGTGCTCATGGAGCATTTCAATGTTTTGGTAGCACAGCAGCACCCCATTAGTTACATGAAAGTTTTAGGAATCATTCTGGTAGTGGCTGGTACAATTATTATACGAGAATATTAAAAACATTAAAATATGAAGTACATACTATTGACAACCTTATTGTGTTGTTCTTTACTGTCTGGTGGATTTGCAGAAAAAACTGGAGATGAGAAAGACAAGAAAAATCAATCTAATCCACCTGGAGTGCGAAAGATAAAAGATGTAGTGATCTATAAAGATGCACAGTTTTATTCTTCTTTTCCTTCGGTAACGAAACTACCTAATGGTGAATTGTATGTAGCATTTAGACGTGCTCCAGATAGACAAGTATTTAGCGAAAATGGTAACGGTCATACAGATCCCAATAGTTTTTTGGTGGCGGTGCGTTCCAAAGATGGGGAAAACTGGACAGAAAATCCGGAGTTGATTTACGCGCACCCTTTCGGAGGATCACAAGACCCATGTTTATTCCAATTGAAAGATGGAACACTATTATGCACGAGTTATGGATGGGCATTTGTACGGCCTAATGGTATTGAGAATTTAAAGAAACCATTTTTTGAGGCAGGCAAAGGCGCTGTTTTTTTGGGTGGGTATATAGTACGGTCAACCGATGGAGGGCAATCCTGGGGAGAACCAATTTATCCACCACATATTGAACCAGAAGTGAATTTCAGTGCTATGGGAGTTCCTGTTCCAGCTTACAATCGTGGAGCACTCTATGAAGGAAAAAACGGGAAAGTTTATTGGATAGTAGCAGCTTCTGATACTGTTAATCCTAAAAAAACATCCAATCATTTGCTGGTGTCTGAGGACAAGGGGCTTACTTGGGAATATAGGAGTGAGGTGGCAGCTCACGAAAAGGTGTCCTTTAATGAGGCATCTATTTACGAAACCCCAAAAGGAGACTTGGTCGGTTTTCTGAGAACAGCTGGAATGGACGGTCAGGCGTGTATTGCACGTTCTTCGGTTGGTGGTAAAACTTTTAAATGGGAGCAGATGGGATTTCAGGGTTATCCTTTGAATGCCTTAAGACTGCCAGACAACCGGGTGTTGCTGACTTATGGCTATCGTTTCACGCCATACGGAATAAGGGCTAGGGTTTTGAATGCCGAGTGTACAGATTTTGCAACCGCTCCAGAGATTGTACTCAGAGATGATGGAGGCAGTACTGATATTGGTTATACTTGGCCTGTGCAGTTGGACAAGAACCGTGTACTGGTCACTTATTATTTCAACAAAGAAAATGGCACACGCCATATCGCCGGAACTATTATGGAAATCAAATAGACCAATTTTATAAAACTGCTGGACGTTTTCTCACTTCAAAAGCCTAAAAACAATGAGTCCCAAAGAACTGGTAAGCAAATGGGTGGAAACATTCAACGAAGCAGACGCGGTGCAACTAGCAGCTTATTATCATGAAGATGCGGTCAACCATCAGGTGACCAACGATCCTTTGGAAGGAAGACCGGCTATTCAGGAAATGTTCGAGAGAGAGTTTGCAACCGCAGACATGGTTTGTATTGTCGAAAATATCTTCGAAGATGGGGAGTGGGCCATGCTCGAATGGAAAGATCCATTAGGTCTCAGAGGTTGTGGCTTTTTTCATGTAGTTGAAGGAAAAATCAAATTCCAGCGTGGCTATTGGGACAAGCTTTCATTTCTCAGGCAGCATCATTTGCCAATTCCTAAAGAGTAAAAGCTATTTTTTTACTCAAGCTAAAAAATGGCACTTTATTGCTGCACAATTTTATAAAATTAGAAGTAACTAATCTGGATCAGCAGCCTTTGCAGGTCTTGTGACCTGCAAACATCCAATCTGCCTGATGAGTATTTCCTTATTAATCTGAAAACCTACTTATTGTGGTTTGTTGGACATAAGTCCAACAAAGGCTAAAATCGTATTTAAAAATTCTGACTATTCCCTGTAGTGGCTCGCAAATATTTACACGGTCGAGATCTTTTTTATAAGAATGTTAAACCTATTTTTTTGTTGAGTCCTTTTTCAAAAATTCGAATGAGTGTTGACAATTGAATATTTCCTTTGGCATTCTCTATTTTGGATATATAGCTCTTTTTTGTTCCGGATCGTTCGGCCAATTGTTCTTGTGTCATATTAGCTGCTTTTCGTGCCTCTTTTAGCATTTCACTCACAATAAACATCTGTGCGCCTTCTTCATATTCGTTTCGAGTATCAGACCCTATAGAGCCATGCTCAACTTCTAGAAGCTCATCGAATGAAGTAACCTTTGAGTAATCTTTCATTACCGATTGTGTTTAGATTCGAAATATTCTTTTTTTAACAGTTCTGCTTTTTCAATTTCTTTCTTTGGTGTCTTTTGAGACTATTGCCGCCTTTGCAGGTCTTGTGACCTGCAAACATCCAATGCTTCAGCCTTATAAACCTGAAAACCTAGCTATTGTGGTTTGTTGGACACAAGTCCAACAAAGGCTAAAATATAATGTTGGGCGTAGTTTTAAATTCCGCCGTACTCTGATGATTTAAATATTAGACCGTTTGTCTTGAAGTCAAATTCGAACTTTATTCCCAGTCCACCACCGTTTACATATTTGAAATTCCGTTTTTTATAAGTCACGTTAAAAGGAATAACATTGACAAAGATATCATTCCCTTTTACTCTTAGCGGAACAATTCTAATCAGAGTTATTTTATCATGTTTCATTAAATGACTCTTTAGTTCACCTTTGTCCAAGTATTTTATCACATGATCCTTTATTTTATTAGGCAGATTACCCGTAATTAGAAAATTATTTTCGACGTAAATTAGTCGCGTCTCGTTCTTTATTTTGTCCAAATAGTCACAATACTTAATTAATGCAAAGTGGTAAACGTTTGAGCTATCCTTTTTTTCGGTGTTGAATCCTTGTTGTGAAAATGATTTTCCGCAGAAAGAAAGTAGTATAATCATCAATATAATTGTTCTGATCATCATTTATAAAATTGCTAGCAGTAATTGAGTATCAGGCCTACTGCACTTTACCTACCTATCAAATATAACAAATAACTATTCTTGATTAGTAACCTTTGCTGGTCTTTGCAAACATCCAATACACCAGAACATCATTCTACTGATCCGCCAAACAACCTTACCTCTGGCAGTTGGTCAGGTATTTTTCATTTCAAATCAATAAATGGCACTTTATTGCCTTCAAAATTGTATTGTTATTTCATCGAGCCAATTGAAAAAAGAATACAATGAAATACGAAGGTAGCAACGGGGAGTATTTTGAAGTCACAGACATAAATCAGGAGAATAGCAGTTTGATTGCTTTGTCAAGGAAAAGTGAACTTTCATTGATATGGTTTGAGTCTGACAACAATATTTTGAAAGTCGATTCGATCGAGCGGACTTTCAATCACGATGACATATTGTTTCTCACCGAGTTTCATAAAGTAGATGTGAGCCAAATCAATGGATTGAAGCTGCTTCGTTTTAACCGTCCCTTTTATTGCATCCTCGACCATGATTCAGAGATTGGCTGTAAAGGTATTTTGTACTATGGAGCTTCTGATTTGTCGTCCATTCATCCCAATGAAGATGACGTGGAGGTTTTCAAGGCTGCTTGGAAAGTACTGTGTATGGAAATGAAGTCCACAGATAATTTGCAGTTGGAAATGCTGCAGATGTTGTTGAAACGAATTCTGATCCTATGTACAAGAATCTATAAAGTCCAGAGAAGCTATCAGGACATTACCAAAGTCAATGTAGATATCATCAGGGAGTTTAATTTTTTGGTGGAGACGCATTTTAGGCAAAAGCACAATGTAGCCGACTATGCTGATTTGGTACATAAATCTCCTAAGACATTATCCAATGTGTTTAAGAAAATGAGTGATAAAACACCTCTACAGTTTATCCATGAAAGGCTGCTGCTTGAAGCACGTCGGTTGTTGCGGTATACTGATAAGAGTATTTCAGCGATAGGGTATGAAATTGGGTTTGCTGATGTTCAAGCTTTCAGTAGGTTTTTCAAAACTCAGGAAGGGCTTTCTCCTTTAGATTTCAGGAAAAATCAATAATCGGGAACAATTGCCAACTCAAAGGGAATGACTGCCTAACATTCCACTGTCATATTGCACCAGCTTTGCATTGTTAATCCCAGAATTGTCATTAGGTAATATTTCTAATGACCGTCATTAGATTTTTGTTGCTATAATGTACTGATATTTAATTGATTAGGATTGGTTTTTTCTTTAAAAACAGGCAATATTGAGTGTACTTTTTTCTTACACACCAATGGACTTAAAATTAGCCTTTACCGACAAAGCAATTACCCCTTGGAGTGGGATGGTTTTCATGAAGAAATTACTTGATCGGACAGGTATTTTCACCGAGTTGATAACCTCTGATCTTCCTGAACAGGGATCTAATCGAGGATACGATCCTGTTCAATTAATTACAAGTTTCATGGTTAGTATTTGGTGTGGAGCTAATCGTTTTGAACACTTAGAAGTGAGCCGTTTTGACGATGTGCTGCGCAGGATATTTGGGTTTAAGAAAATGGCTGGTCATAAAGCTTATCAACGCTACTTCCAGAAGTTCACTATAGCGATCAATCAGCAGGTATTCACCAAGATTAGTCAATGGTTTTTCAATCAGATCAAGCTAGACAATTATACACTCGATGTAGACTCTACGGTACTGCCCCGTTATGGAACACAGCAAGGTGCTGCCAAGGGGTATAATCCTCAAAAGCCAGGCAGGAACTCTCACCATCCTTTACTCGCCTTTGTTGACGAATGTAAGATGATAGCCAACTTTTGGCTTAGGAGCGGGAACGCTTATACGACCAATAACTTCCTTTCTTTCCTACAGGATACCATGGATAGACTGAAAGGAAAAAAGGTGAGCTTACTACGTGCCGATAGTGGTTTTTATGGGAAAGAAATCTTTGATTTTGTGGAACAGAAGGATATTAAGTATATTATCGTGGCACGTCATTACAGTACAATTCAGAGAAAAGTGGCGGGACTGCAGGATTGGTGGACACTTGAACAGGGACTGCAAATCACAGAAACCACTTACCAAAGTGATACCTGGGATGAGCCAAGACGACTAGTAGTTGTCAGGCAACAAATCAAGAAAAGGCCTAAAGCAACTGGCAAGCAACTCAAACTGTTCAAAGATGAGGCAATCTATCAAAACTATCGCTACAGTTGTTACATCACCAATCTGGATCTTTCCGCTCACATGGTTTGGATCATGTACAGAGGTCGAGCAGATTGCGAAAACAGAATCAAAGAAATCAAAGAAGATTTTGGTTTTGATAACTTCAATGTGCAGAACTTTGCAGCCACCGAAGCAGCACTGAATTTTGTCGTAGTTGCTTATAATCTAATGAGCCTTTTCAAGCAAGCAGTTTTGCGATCTGACAAACTCCATCAACTCAAAACACTACGGTACAAAATCTTCGCAATAGGTGGGTATATTACTCAATCTGGAAATCAAAAACTACTCAACCTTTCCCTGAGTATGAAAAGAAGAAAGTGGATCGAAGGAATATGGAATCAATCACAGAATTTTAGCTGGCCTTTTGTGCCAACTTAAATCTCTAATGACAATTCTGGGTTAATTAGTTATTCAAGTAT
>CAXBNB010000085.1:0-9580 GCA_963976505.1 uncultured Reichenbachiellaceae bacterium | reverse complement strand
GGCATATCAGCGTGAAAATTTACTGGCAGAAAATCTGTTTAGGCAGCAAGGCGATCAAAGAAGTGAGCCAACCACTGTAGGTGATCTTTTTGTGAAGGTGAGCAACTAAACATAGCCAGCCATGGCCTAATGGAAGAATAGTTGTCATGGCAACAGTGCAGCAAACAGTTTGAACCAATCCCTACCAGGTAAGCTTTTGTGAGGATAATAGGGTTTTAACGAGAGAGAGATAATAATTGGGGAAAGGGCCCAGTTGAAGGGTAGCTGACACAGCGCGCCAAAGTGGGCTTAACTATATGAAAACTAAACTGTTGTAATTTGCCATTTTAGCCCAAAGGACCACATAGCTGCGAAGATGGCCATCTGAGAATTACCAGGTGCAACGATCGAGGGGTTTGCAATCAAAAAAAGGGAATACCCCTTCTTCAAATTTTGTTGAATTTTTCCATAAAGCTTATGTAGTGTTTGCGAGATGCTTCATCAAGGTAAAAACCATTTACTTTATAGAATATTGCTGTGAACATTTCGATAGGAGGGTTTTCATAGTAATACTCGAGTTGTTTGATTGCTTTTTTTAGATCATCATTATCGTTAAAAGTTTCAGCAAGATTTGCTAAGTGTCTTATATGGCTGTTGTTAGCTAGAGTAAAGAATGCTTCATTATTCATAATTGATAAGAATTTAAGGATTAAAAATTAATTATGCTGCATAGT
The DNA here is from genome assembly GCA_963976505.1 of uncultured Reichenbachiellaceae bacterium. Taxonomy (GTDB): domain Bacteria; phylum Bacteroidota; class Bacteroidia; order Cytophagales; family Cyclobacteriaceae; genus CAXBNB01. Next base: position 8,867 of record CAXBNB010000085.1, on the reverse strand, counting down.
ACCTTAGTCAAATGACGGTTTCAATGTGAAATTCCCCTGACAGGAAACGAAATAAATAGAGAGGTACGAACGGCTTTATGTCGTCCCTTCAGGAAGGTCTTTCACTGAAAAAGGGAACTTAGTAGCGTAATTGATTGATAGAGGTGTCCAAAGGGCCACGACCCGACGACACACCATTGGCTGGAAGTTTGAAACCAAAGAGGTTTCGTTTAATGAGGGTTTAATGACTTGATTTTGGATGTGGAAATAGGATGGTAATGAGACGTGCTGCAAGCTTGGGTTTCAAGCTCCTGGAGCAATTGGAAACGCAGCGTCCCGGAGGGGATAGCGAAGTGGTCAAAACGAAGTGGTTGTGAAGGTGCTTTAATATTGGGCAGGGTAGAAGCAGCTTGTTGAAGTGGAAGGGATGGAGCATTCAATAATTGAAGTCATTTTGGGTGGCCAGAATCGAGGGTTTTCTAAATTATCAAAAACATAATTCCATTAGTGAAGATGAGCCGATCAAAGAAGTAATCGAACTACTGTACGTGTCTTTTTGTAAAGGTGATTGAGATAATGAGAATTCGAATAGCACTATTCGAGCGATTAATTCAAAACCGTATCTTTCTGTTTAAATGTACCTAATCCGAAATGTTATCCTCAATTCATATTTCAGTATGAGGTGTACAACTAAAGTAACTAAACAATTAGTTATGACTAAATTTTTAGTTACACCTGATTGAACTTATAACAGTCTCAATTCTTCACATATAATTAAAGAATTTATAGTACTCTGCTGGTTATTCAATCTTGCCAATCACAAGAACAAGTCAGTGATTTCATAGCCCCGAAAACGGCCACCTGAGAATTACAAGGTGCATGAATCGAGGGTTTAAAAGAGACCCCCAAATACCTTGTGTCCAGGAGTCAATTGAATTGGAGCTTATTTTTTTCATACGTCACAAGAATTCTTAATTCTCTAACTAGGCTCGATGGAAAGGTAGCTGACACCAGCGGAAAAACGGATGTTAACTAATTGACATTCAGACATATTCTTTCTTCGGTATTTAGCCAATAATTGGCTTAGGAGGATGGTAAAAGATAAAACTACAATAATTGTGGATTCAGTATAAAAAAAGCAACCAGATTGGTTGCTCTTTAGTGATTTGATGCTTTCTATTCTTATTCAGAATCTTCACTTTTTGGTGTGAATGTTAAAAATTCATTTGCTTGAACTTCAGTAATGTATTTTGTCTCTTCGTCCTTTTCGTAACTTCTGTTAGTCAACTTTCCAGTTACAGCAGTCTCAGATCCTTTTCGGAGAATTTTTGCTGCGTTTTCAGCAGATTTTCCCCACATCACGATGTTGAACCATTGAGTGTCTTCAACTTTCTCACCTTCTTTGTTTGTGTAACTTTCGTTCACTGCAAGTGAAAATGAGGTTAAGTTTTTTCCACTTTCGAAGTTTCTTACTTCAGGATCGTTTCCAAGTCTACCGATTAGTTGTACAGCGTTTTTCAAAGTATTCATAATTGTAAATTTTTGGTTAAATAATTTATTTTAATGATGCCTTTTATAGACTGGCGCTTAAACAGAAAATTAAGTTGTCGTTTCTTGCAAGGGTGCAACCAGTAAAAAATCGTCTTTAGACTATTTATTTGGAAGTGGCTGAACGTATTTTAAAGTGACAGTAAAATTGCATTCAGAAAAAAAACATTATCAAAAATTTATATGAACTCTTTGTCTCTGCACAACTGTAGACTTTAACGTTTCCTTAATAAGGATCTATTCTTTAAGCGTGGATGAACATTATTTTTTGGTGAACGCCGGTCCATAAATAGGTGAGAGAATTCATATCAATGGATTTTATGATGTGGAATCAAGTACTGCAGCTTATTCTCTGGGTATCTCTCTGTAATTGGTATTGTAGACGTGAAAAGGAGTATCTAATTACACTATATAGGCATTTCAAATGTTCAAAATTCTTTAATTGTTACCAGTGGTTCTTTTCAGATGTAGAGAATCAATTACCTCAATGATCTTCCGGCTCGTAATCGCCAAGTTTTTTACTGATATTTCCTTCTAAATTTGATAGAATATCATATAACTTTTCAGCGTGGTTGTACATATCAGAAGCGTCCATTGACAGTTCCTCGATTTCGATCCAAAATTTATAAAGTTCTTTTTTATCTTCTGAGCCTTGCAGGTTCATGGCTTTTTCATGAAGCTCTAAAAGTTTGATTCTAAATTCTGGTGGGCGGTTGATATCGCTGTCGTTTGCAGTTGTCCTTATAGCGTCAAAAATATCAACGGCAGTTAATACATCCCAGGAGTCAAAATCTTGGTCGTACTCATCATCATTATCATTCATTGGTAGCTCATGTTTTTCTTCTTCCAAAAATAGTAATAAACCCATGATTAAACTTTTGTATTTCGAGCCACGCCTAAATACAATAAATGAAAGATGAAAAGACCGAGAGCGTTGTTTTTCGTCCATTTGCTAAAGGGGCAGCAAGCGAAGAAAAAAATCAACAATTATATTTTCAGGCGAAAACCAACTTTGGAAAGTGATTGGCTTAGTAGTCTATGTGGGGGCGAACGGAAAGATTTTGAGGTTTACTCTTTTTGATCGCCGAAGCGGTGGACGTAACCCGTAATTTGAGCAATGGGTATTTCACAGGTTGATTAAGAGGTGGAAATTGTTGTAGTATTTAATATGTATAGAAAAAGACCAGCCGAAAGACTGGTCTTTAGAAAGAAAAGTTTTTTAATGTTTACCTTCTTGCTTCAGTAGTTAGTGACGATATCAGGATGTTAAGTGCTTTGTCTGGATTGTTAAATTTAGATAGCAAGTAATTTTCTGTATGGGGGTCCCCAAGATCTTTTGATACGTATTTGTAAAGCATTTCGCATTCCCAAACATCTGTTCTCCCAGCTCCTAATTTTTCGGTAATAAAGACTAATTTTTTAAGCATAATCGTAAAGTTTAATTGTTGATTAATATTCGATTTGTGATTAAATCGAGCTTCGGAGTCAATCCTTGAAAATGGAGTTAAAGAAAGAAGGAAATTGAAAATGGGGGAGTGTCTATACCGACCGTAGGAAGGGCAATTATAGAAACCGCTATTTTAAAGCAAACTTCTATTCTTATACGCAGTGGTAGGATCTTTGAAGATTCGTTTTAATTATGACATATCGAGACAATCAATAAGCATAGAGATTATTAAAATTCTTTATTGATAAATGGTGGTGAGAAAGAAATTGGGCATGAGGGCTGATCCAAACAGAAACTATTTTTTGGGGGTTTCCCCGACAAGAACTTGCCTTCTGTAAACTATTTAACCTTGACATTAATCAGATTGAATCTGCGTATTTGGGGTCGTAATAGTATTTGTGTTAATACCTCGCAAAGGAATTGAGGTTGCTCAAAATCTCTCCTTATGCATCCTATTATCTTACATGGGTAGGGACACATGGGCGTGAAAATTTACAGACAGAAGTTCTGTTTAGGCAGCAAGGAGATCAAAGAAGTAAGCCAACCACTGTAGGTGCTCTTTTTGTGAAGGTGAGCAAGTAAACATAACTAGCCAAGGCCAGACGGAAGAATATTTGTCATGGCAACTAGGAAGGCAAAAGGTTTAAACCAATCCCTATCAGGTAAGATTTTGTGAGGATAATAGGGTTTTAAGGAGAGATATATAATAATTGGAGAAAGGTTAAAACCATAGTTTGTAAGAACAGATTACGCCTTTTCTTAGTATAGTGCAATTTATAGATTTTGAGAACGACATGTTTTATTTGAAACTGCCCCCAGGCGCAAAAAAAGCACATGCCTTGTTCAATAACTGGTGATATGTTAAACGCTTTATTGTCGATTGTAGTGGACTAAAAACTAGTGGTACTACTTTGTAGAAACCTTATCCAAAATTCAATTGTGCTCTGAAATTACTTGGCGTTAACCAAAAAGTTGACGAATTCTGACTCAAAAACTTCTGACAGCATATTCAAATGGATAAGTGGAACAAGCATGATTTCTTAGCAGCATGTCAACATTCATGGGGAATATGACTTTAAGGTAATGGGTTCCAAATCAAAAAATTTTAATGTCAAATCACTAATCTCTTATGTTTTTCAGGATAATAAGAACTAGCGGTTACAACTTATTGCGAATTTTGCAGAACTTTTGTACAGAGTCCTAGTAACACTTCATGTAACTTGATTTTAGTTGTTGCTTAAATACTGAAACATATCTATTATTATTGCGTTTTAGTTATTGCTAAAATATTAAAACATGAGTAATACATGCATTAGAGTACTAGCCGATCCAGTTCAGATCAAGGAGTGCAAAGAAACACTTCATCGATTGGATGATCAGCTATCAATTGCTACACGGATTTTCAATCTTTCGGGAAATCCTGCTAGATTAAAAATTCTCTTTCTGCTTCACAAAGAAGGCGAGATGTGCCCATGCGATCTTAGTGACGTATTGGACATCTCAGTTGGAGGGGTGTCACAGCACCTTCGAAAATTAAAGGATGGTAGGATTGTAAAGGACAAAAAGATTGGTCAAACAGTATTCTATTCGCTGATAGAAGAAAATCTGAAAACCGTCAAACCAGTTTTAGAAAGCTTGTCATTACAAAATCAAAAAGAACTGATATTATGAGTACAAACAGTTTATCTTCAAAAAGCGCAGGTGCTGGTTTGCTTTCAGCTTTAATAGCCTCGCTGTGCTGTATTACACCTGTCTTTTCATTACTGGTTGGTGTAAGTGGAATAGCTGCAACATTCTCATGGATGGAACCTTTGCGACCTTACTTGGTAGTCTTAACCATTTTGGTTTTAGTATTTGCGTGGTACCAGAAAATAAAGCCTAAGACAGCACTAGAAATAGCTTGTGCTTGTGAGGATGCTAAGAAATCATCATTTTGGCAATCCAGGAAATTCCTGGCAGTGGTAACGGTCTTTGCTGCTATAATGCTTGCTTTTCCTTACTATGCTGATGTATTTTATCCTGAAACTAACCTTTCAGAATCGGTGATTTCCAATAGCAAATCATCCTATATATTCGAAATCAAAGGAATGACCTGTTCTGGTTGTGAAGAACACGTAAAACATGAAGTTTCAAAATTGCCTAGCATCACCAAATTAGAAGTATCCTATGATAAAGGCAATGCCGTTGTTGAATTTGACGAATCTAAAATCGACTTAGAATCGATTAAGTCAGCAATTGATAAGACAGGATATAAAGTTGAATCATTCAGTAAAGAGAAATGAGCGAAATTGTTCTTGACTCAATCATTACCTGTCCAATCTGTGGACATCAGAAGAAGGAGATCATGCCCATTGATGCATGTCAATATTTTTATGAATGTGAAAACTGTCATGAAATACTGAAGCCAAAAACTGGTGACTGCTGTGTCTATTGCAGTTATGGTACCAATGCCTGTCCTTCTATTCAGGAAGCTGGAAAATCGGGTTGTTGCTAACAGTTTTCAATATAAATATTCTCTGCTATCTTATGACTGATGGTTTTTGCGATACCGTCTATCTCGATTTCAAGAGATTCATCAAAATCATACTTGGTTTTCACAAGGATTCCAATCTTTATGGCTATTCCTATTTCCGTAGCGTACTTAAGAAAAGCTGGAGAATTGTCCTTTACTGCAACAATTTTATATTGCTTGTTCAATTCAGCACTGGCTAAAGTCTGTTTATACGTTTCCACTATGTTTCCGTTAGCACTTGGAATGGGATCTCCATGTGGATCATACTCCGGATAATCTAATAGCTTATCCAATTGATCTATCAGTTTCTTAGATTGGATGTGTTCTAATTGCTCGGCTACCTCATGGATTTCATCCCAGGTAAAATCCATTTTTCTGTACAGGAATGTTTCCCATAGGCGGTGCTTTCTTATTACCGAGATGGCTATATCCTCTCCCGTAGAGTTAAGTGAAATTTCACCATATTTCTCATGACTAATCAATTTTTTTTTCCTCAGCTTCTTTAACATACTGCTGACAGTAGCCGGTGCAATATTCAAAAGACCAGCTAACTCATTTGTGCCAAGCCCCTTACCGTTCCGGTTAAGACTAAGATGATAAATCGCCTTCAAGTAGTTTTCTTCAGTATTGGTAACCATAAATCAAATCTAACAAGCACAGTCTAATTTAAAAAGTTTTGTATATCTAACTTTATTTTTTAGGTTTGCATAAATATATTTTAAGATGCTCCAAAAACACATTTTACTTTTTCTTTCTATTCTGGTTGTCGTTTGCTTATCCTGCGAAAGTATTATACCTGAAGCGCCTGCTGAAAATGAGTTGTTAGATGGGCCAATGGAAGGGTTATCACCTGCAGAGCAAGGACAGTTTCTGGATGGTGATATTGCTTTCAATGACGATGTGTTTTTCTCAAAAAATGGACTAGGCCCATTATTTGTTGCTACTTCATGCGGTAGTTGCCATGCCGGAGATGGAAAAGGACACCCCTTTACTACCCTCACCAGATTTGGACAGACTCAGCCTAATGTAGCACCAGATTTATCCATTGGAGGCCCTCAGTTACAGAATAGGGCAATTCCTGGGCATGTGCCTGAAGTTATTCCAAATGGAATACCATTCATGAAGTTGACACCTCCGGCAGTAACAGGTTTAGGCCTTTTGGCAGTTCTCAACGATCAGCAAATACTAAACAATTCTGATCCCGATGATCTGGATGGAGATGGCATTTCAGGAATTCCCAACTACATCACACCACCAGAATACTTTATTCCTCAGTTTCTCCATCAGTCCATTAATGGCCAATACATCGGAAGATTTGGAAAGAAAGCATCTGCTATTAACCTATTACAACAAACCGTAGGAGCATACAATCAAGATATGGGTGTTACTTCCACTTTTGAACCAGTCGATGTTTCGACTGGATTGGCCATTGATCCAGAGGTGAGTGATCAAACGGTACGTGATGTTGTATTTTATTTGAAGACTTTGAAAGCACCCATTCCAAGAGATACTAATGAGGATCAGGTACTTCTTGGAAAGCAGATGTTTGAAATGATTAAATGTTCTTCTTGTCACATTCCCGAATGGACTACCCCCCAATCCGATATCACAGCATTATCAAACAAGACTTTCTATCCATATACAGACCTCTTGTTGCATGATATGGGATCAGGGTTAGATGATGGTGCCACGGAAGGTTCAGCAGAAACTTTTGAATGGCGAACCCCGCCTCTTTGGGGTCTGGGTTTGTCCCCAAATTCTCAAGGCGGAGAATTTTTTCTTTTACATGATGGTAGAGCTGGCAGCATAGAAGAAGCTATTGTACTACATGGAGGTGAGGCGCAGCAAAGTAGAAACGAATTTCAAGCCTTATCAGAATCTGAGGGAGAGGCTATTCTGAAATTCCTTGAATCACTCTAATACTTATAAAAGCAGAAAAGCATGAATAGGAAAGAATTCATAAAGACTTGTGGAATCAGTTGTCTTGGGATTGTTGGAGCTGGAATACTACTAGAGAGCTGTACAAGTTCAAAATATATAAATGCTACACTTTCAGGTTCCTTTATCGAAATACCACTCTCTTCGTTTGAGGTAGAAGGAAAGAAAGGAAAGAAATTTCTAAAATATGTAATTGCTCAACATGAGCATCTTCAGTATCCAATTTGCATCTACCGACAATCAGAAAATAACTATCAAGCCTTGCTCATGAGATGTACCCATCAGGGAACTGAACTTCAAGTGTTTGGGGATCGTCTGCAATGTCCGGCCCACGGAAGCGAATTCTCAAGTAGTGGCGAAGTTCAAAACGGCCCTGCTGATCAATCACTTAGAACTTTCCCGGTACTTGTTCAATCAACAAATTTGAAAATTAACCTGTCATGAAGAAATATCTACTGATTACATATATGTGTCAACTAAACTTGTTAGGTCTTGCTCAGATTGATAGTACATTACTGAAACGTGTTTCAGTCGATACGACATCCCAATCCGGAATGAACATGGATGCCGTTTATAATAGGCCATTTCTACAAGTTGGGAAACTACCGGTTTCTATCGGAGGCTACCTTGAAGCGGATTATCAATATATTGGCGAGGATGGAATCACCGATGGACACAGCTTTAGACTCCCAAGAATGACCTTGTTTATTGCTTCATCTATCCATCGTAAAATCAAATTTCTGTCAGAAATTGAATTCGAAGAAGGTGGTAAAAAAGTGGCTATTGAGTTTGCTGCATTGGATATTACCCTTCACCCATTGGCCAATTTGCGAGGTGGTATTGTCATGAATCCTATTGGTGCCTTTAATCAAAATCATGATGGGCCGAAGTGGGAATTTGTCGACCGTCCTATTGCTGCAACTAATATACTACCAGCCACCTGGAGTAATGTTGGATTCGGGTTATACGGTAAATACTACCTAAAAGATTGGGCGTTTGGATATGAAGCTTACCTGACCAATGGCTTTGATAATTCAATTATCAGTAACGGTGAAAACAGGACTTTTCTACCAGCAACAAAACAGAATGCTGAGCGGTTTGAAGAAAGTAGCAACGGAGAACCACTTTTTACTGGAAAAATCGCTTTAAGAAATAATAACATAGGTGAAATTGGCTTCTCTTATATGGGAGGAATATATAATACTTACCAGGAAGATGGACTCTTATTGGATGATAAAAGACGAGTAGATGTTTTCGCCATAGATTTCAATTCAACCCTTCCAATGCTTAATACATTTATAGTTGGTGAATGGGTATGGGTTAACGTTGATGTGCCGGAAACTTTTACTCAGCAATTTGGTAGTAAGCAAAAGGGAGGCTTTATTGATATTATACAGCCAGTACATAAAGGAGAATTGTTGGGGTTTGAGAAAGCATCTTTCA
>CAXBNB010000084.1:0-9593 GCA_963976505.1 uncultured Reichenbachiellaceae bacterium | reverse complement strand
CGTTGACTGTCCAGGTCACGCTGATTATGTGAAAAACATGGTTACAGGTGCGGCTCAAATGGATGGTGCTATCATCGTTGTAGCTGCTACTGATGGTCCTATGCCACAAACAAGAGAGCATATCTTGCTTTCTCGTCAGGTTGGTGTACCGGCTTTGGTTGTGTTTATGAACAAAGTTGATTTAGTAGATGATCCTGAGTTATTGGAACTTGTTGAAATGGAAGTAAGAGAATTGCTTTCTGCTTATGACTTTCCAGGTGATGATATTCCAGTAATAGCTGGTTCTGCTCTTGGAGCATTGAACGGTGAGCCTGAATGGGTGGCTAAAGTAGAAGAGTTGATGGAAGCTGTAGATACGCATATCCCATTGCCTGAAAGAGCCATAGACAAGGACTTCTTAATGCCTGTTGAAGATGTATTCTCTATTACTGGTAGAGGAACTGTTGCAACTGGTAGAATCGAAAGAGGTGTTATTAACACTGGAGATGCTGTTGATATCATCGGTATGGGTGCAGAAGGTCTTAAGTCTACCATTACTGGTGTGGAGATGTTCAGAAAGATATTGGATAGAGGAGAAGCTGGTGACAACACTGGACTTTTGCTAAGAGGTATTGAAAAATCTCAGATTAAGAGAGGTATGATTATTTGTAAGCCGGGATCGGTTACACCTCATGCTCACTTTAAAGCAGAGATTTATGTACTTTCAAAAGAAGAAGGTGGACGTCATACTCCATTCTTTAAGAAATACAGACCACAATTTTACGTAAGAACAACTGACGTCACTGGTGAAATTTCTCTTCCAGAAGGAGTAGAGATGGTTATGCCAGGTGATAACGTTACCATTGAAGTTCAATTGATTAACAAAATCGCCCTTGAAAAAGGATTGAGATTTGCAATCAGAGAAGGTGGACGTACAGTTGGGTCAGGTCAGGTAACTGAAATTCTTGACTAATTAGGTCTTAAACACATTAATAGATACGTTCTGTATAATTTATGCAGAACGTATTTGTTTATTTAAAAAATTAAATCTAATTTTGCAGTCCTTTTGGGCTGAGGTACACGGGTGTAGCTCAATTGGTAGAGTAGTGGTCTCCAAAACCATTGGTTGGGAGTTCGAGTCTCTCCACCCGTGCAAAATTTAAGAAATACAGCAAAGGTTTGAACAATGTCTAAACTGGTACAATATATTAAGGAGTCTTACGACGAAATGGTTCACAAAGTGACTTGGTCCAAGTACAGTGATCTTCAGAATAGTTCTATTTTAGTGTTGGTCGCTTCCCTAATCTTTGCGTTATTCATCGGCTTGATAGATTTAGGTTTTGAAAATCTGTTGAAGTGGTATTATAATAATCTTTAGTAATCAAGTTAAAAATTCCTTTTGTTATGAGTGAATTGAAATGGTACGTTATTCGTGCCGTCAGCGGTCAGGAAAGAAAGGTAAAGAATTACCTTGATAACGAGATAGTTAGAACAGGTTTGTTAGACTATATTCCTCAGGTACTTATACCATCTGAAAAGGTGTATGAGATGAGGAACGGAAAGAAAAGAGTTCGTGAGAAAAACTTCTTTCCTGGATATGTTTTAATTTCTGCTGATATCAATCATGGAGAAGTGCAGCATACCATCACTAATATCCCTGGAGTAATAGGCTTTTTGGGTTCCAACGATGCTGGAGGCCCTTCTAAAGTACCTGTTGCGCTACGTCAAGGAGAGGTGAATAGAATACTAGGCAAGGTTGAGGAAGTTGATGAATTTGAAGAGAAACTAGATACGCCATTTATTATAGGTGAAACTGTAAAAGTAATGGATGGCCCATTTAGTGGATTTACGGGGGCTGTAGAAGAAGTATTTGAAGAAAGAAAGAAGCTGAATGTTATGGTGAAAATCTTTGGACGAAATACCCCGGTTGAACTTAATTATATACAAGTAGAAAAAACTGAGTAAAATGGCTAAGGAAATTAGTGGATACTTAAAATTACAAGTTAAAGGTGGAGCGGCAAACCCATCTCCTCCGGTTGGACCTGCTCTTGGTAGTAAGGGTCTGAATATAATGGATTTTTGTAAGCAGTTCAATGCCAGAACACAGGATAAACCTGGGCAGGTATTACCTGTATTGATTACCATTTTTGCGGATAAGTCTTTTGATTTTGTGATCAAGACACCTCCGGCGGCAGTATTGTTGATGAGTGCAGCGAAGCTTAAAAAGGCGTCAGCTGAACCAAACCGTATTAAAGTTGGATCCGTAACTTGGGATCAGGTTAAAGAGATCGCAGAAACTAAAATGGCGGACTTAAATGCATTCGAAATCGAATCAGCTATGAAAATGGTAGCAGGTACGGCTAGAAGTATGGGAATAAATGTTAAAGGTACTGCCCCTTGGGCCTAATTTTAGAGATATGGCAAAGTTGACAAAAAATCAGAAATCAGCACTGGAGAGATATGATCCAACTGAAGAGTACTCATTGGATGATGCTTCTAAAATTGTAAAGGATATTACTAAATCTAAATTTGATGCGTCTGTGGACGTAGATATCAGATTGGGTGTAGATCCTCGAAAAGCTGATCAAATGGTGAGAGGCGTGGTAGCATTACCTCACGGTACTGGTAAAGACGTTAGAGTTCTTGTATTGTGTACTCCTGATAAAGAGCAAGAGGCGAAAGATGCCGGTGCTGATCATGTAGGACTAGACGAATACATTAAGAAAATTGAAGGAGGCTGGACCGATATTGATGTTATTATCACTATGCCTACTGTAATGGCAAAAGTGGGTAGAATAGGTAGAGTATTAGGACCTAGAGGTCTGATGCCAAATCCTAAATCAGGAACAGTTTCTCTTGATGTAGCCAAAGCTGTCGGTGAAGTAAAGTCAGGTAAAATTGACTTCAAAGTAGATAAATTTGGAATCATACACGCCAGCATTGGTAAGGTTTCTTTTACTGCTGAAAAAATAAGAGAGAATGCTCTTGAATTGATTCAGACTATTGTGAAATTGAAACCAGCTTCAGCAAAGGGCACATACTTCCGTACAATCAATATGTCGAGTACTATGAGTTCGGGAATTTCTATTGATAAATCCACAATTGCTGGAGTGTAAAATTTACTTAACACCTTGATTCTTATTGAGAATCAAATAAGTTAAAAGAAAATGAAAAGAGAAGACAAAGCAGTAATAATTGAAGAAATTTCTCAGAAATTCAAAGACAATATGAGTTTCTATTTTACTGACGCATCAGGATTAACTGTTGCTGAAGTAAACCAACTAAGGAGAAAGTGCTTTGAAAAAGGAATAGAATACAGAGTAATAAAAAATACTCTTATCAAAAAAGCTCTAGAAACTATTGACGCTGATTTTTCTGCATTAGATGAATCAGTATTAAGAGGATTTTCAGGAGTTATGTTTTCAGGTGAGAACGCAAGTGAACCTGCAAAACTTATAAAAGAATTTAAGAAAACAGACAGTAAAGACCGACCAAAACTTAAAGGGGCTTCCATCGAATACGATCTCTTTATTGGTGAAGATCAACTAGCTGTATTGAGCAATTTCAAATCTAAGAATGAGCTCATTGGTGAAGTTATCGGATTGTTACAATCACCTGCCAAGAATGTTGTTTCTGCTCTTCAGAGTGGAGAACACACGATTGCAGGTCTGGTTAAAACATTGTCGGAACGTTAAATTTAGGTATCAATTTATTAAATTTTTAATTATTAAGGTAAAATGGCAGATTTAAAAACATTCGCTGAGCAGTTAGTTAATTTAACTGTAAAAGAAGTAAATGAATTAGCTGGAATATTGAAAGACGAATACGGAATTGAGCCAGCTGCTGCTGCTGCTCCTGCTGCAGTTGCTGCTGCGGGTGGTGGAGATGCTGCTGCTGAGGAAAAAAGTTCTTTCGATGTAATCTTGAAATCACCAGGAGGAGCTAAACTAGCAGTAGTTAAGCTTGTAAAAGAATTAACTGGTCTTGGATTGAAAGAAGCTAAAGAATTGGTTGACGGTGCTCCAAAGGCAGTAAAAGAAGGTTTGGCAAAAGACGAAGCTGAAGGGCTTAAGAAACAACTGGAAGAAGCTGGTGCTGAAGTAGAGTTAAATTAATAGTTTGACCTGGTTCAAGCTATAGGCACAATATTTATAGACCTGCTCCCGACTTAAATTGGGATCAGGTCTTTTCCTGTTTCTATCAAATAATTACTTTTCGAAGATTATTAACTAAAACAATAAAGCTTTGGCTAATAAAACTAAAACTGGAAGAATTAATTTTTCTTCTATAAAATCAGTGATTGATTACCCTGATTTTTTAAATGTTCAATTGCAATCGTTTAAAGATTTCTTCCAGTTAGAGACCCCAGCTGAAAGAAGGATTCAAGAAGGTCTTTTTAAAGTGTTTTCAGAAAACTTCCCTATAAGTGATTCTAGGGATAACTTTTTGTTGGAATTTATAGACTATCTAGTAGATCCTCCAAAGTATAATGTTGATGAATGTATCGACAGAGGGTTGACTTATTCTGTTCCCCTTAAGGCGAAGTTAAAGTTATCCTGTAATGATGAGGATAATGATGACTTTGAAACTATTGAGCAAGAAGTTTTCTTGGGAAATATACCTTATATGACTACCAAAGGATCTTTTGTGATCAATGGTGCGGAAAGGGTAATAGTTTCTCAATTGCACAGATCGCCGGGTGTATTCTTTGCGCAAAGCAAGCACACCAACGGAACAAAGCTTTATTCTGCAAGGATTATTCCTTTCAGAGGCTCTTGGATTGAATTTGCAACTGATGTAAACAATGTCATGTATGCTTATATCGATCGGAAAAAGAAATTTCCTGTTACCACTCTGCTTAGAGCTATTGGTTACGGATATGACAAAGACATCTTAGATTTATTCGGTCTTTCCGAAGAAGTAGAGGCAGATAAAAAGAGCCTTACTGCTGTCATTGGAAGGAAACTTGCTGCAAGGGTTTTAAGAACCTGGACAGAAGATTTCGTTGATGAAGATACAGGAGAAGTTGTTTCTATTGATAGAAATGAAGTGATTCTTGAAAGGGATTCAATAGTGAATGAGGAGGATATAGAAACTATCTTGGATTCTGGTTCCAAATCAATTATCCTACATAAGAAGGATGTAAATATCACTGACTACTCGATCATCTACAATACACTTCAAAAGGATAATTCAAATTCTGAGAAAGAAGCGGTAGAGCAAATCTACCGTCAACTTAGAAACACTGAAGCTCCTGATGAGCAAACTGCCAGAGACATTATTAATAATCTTTTCTTTAGTGATAAGAGATATGATCTTGGAGAAGTAGGTAGGTATAGAATTAATAAAAAACTAGGTCTAAGTCTTGACAATGAAGCCAGGACGTTGACTACTGAGGATATTATCCTTATTGTTAAATATCTGATCGGATTGATCAACTCCAAAGCGGTAGTGGATGATATTGATCACTTGAGCAATAGACGGGTCAGAACAGTTGGAGAACAATTGTATTCTCAATTTGGAGTGGGACTTTCTAGAATGGCGCGTACCATCAAAGAAAGAATGAATGTGAGAGACAATGAGGAGTTCAAGCCTATTGATTTGATCAATGCAAGAACATTGTCTTCTGTTATCAACTCATTCTTTGGTACCAACCAGTTGTCTCAGTTTATGGATCAAACGAATCCATTGGCTGAAATTACACATAAAAGAAGGATGTCTGCTTTAGGACCTGGTGGACTTTCGAGAGAGAGAGCAGGTTTTGAAGTAAGGGATGTACACTATACTCACTACGGTAGATTGTGTACTATTGAAACACCAGAAGGACCAAACATTGGTTTGATTTCATCACTTTGCGTTCATGCAAAGGTGAATGGAATGGGTTTCATTGAGACACCATATAGAAAGGTTGAAAATGGCAAGGTCAATATGACCAGTGACGTTGAATACCTTACTGCAGAGGAAGAAGATACACACAACATTGGACAGGCGAATGCTCCTGTTAAAGACAATGGTGAGTTTATTAACGATAAGGTTAAAGCTAGATATGAGGGTGATTTCCCTGTAGTTGAACCTAAGGATGTGAAATACATGGATGTTGCTCCGAATCAGATTGTGTCTGTGGCAGCTTCTATGATTCCATTTCTTGAGCATGATGATGCAAACAGGGCCCTTATGGGATCAAACATGCAGCGTCAGGCAGTTCCTTTATTGAAACCACAGGCACCAATTGTGGGTACTGGTTTGGAATCAAGGGTTGCTTTGGATTCAAGGTCTTTGATTTTGTCGGAGGGAACTGGAGAAATTACTTATGTAGATTCTGCTAAAATCATTGTAAAATATATTGTAAGTGAAAGTGAAAGTTTAGTTTCATTTGACACAGAATATATTACTTATGAGTTAATCAAATTTAGAAGGACGAATCAAGATACTTGTATCAACTTGAAACCTATCGTGTTGAAGGGAGATAAAGTTGTGCCTGGTCAGCCTTTAGTTGAAGGGTTTGCTACAGAAAAAGGAGAGTTGGCATTGGGAAGAAACCTAAGGGTGGCTTACATGCCTTGGCAGGGATACAACTTTGAGGATGCAATCGTTATTTCTGAAAGAGTTGTTAGAAACGATGTATTTACATCTCTTCATATTGAAGAATTTGACCTTGAAGTAAGAGATACTAAAAGAGGCGAAGAAGAATTAACTTCTGAAATTCCAAACGTGAGTGAGGATGCCGTTAAAAACCTTGATGAAAACGGAATCATAAGAGTTGGTGCTGAAATCAAAGAAGGTGATATCCTTATTGGAAAGATTACTCCTAAAGGAGAAACTGATCCTACTCCAGAAGAAAAACTGCTTCGTGCCATATTTGGAGATAAAGCCGGTGATGTGAAAGATGCTTCATTGAAAGCTTCTCCTTCATTACGAGGTGTAGTTATAGATACCAAACTATTTTCCAGACCAAGAAAAGACAAGGACCTTAGAGCTAAATCTAAGAGAGAAGTTGAAATCTTGAAAAGTCGATATGCTCAAGAACTGAGTGAGCTTCGTACTGAAATGATTGAGAAAATGGTAAAGCTCTTGGGAGGTAAAACTTGCGAGGGTGTAAGGCATAAATTTGGTGAAGAAGTTATATCGAAAGGTGTGAAGTTCAGTGCTAAAAATGTTGAAGAGAATCTATTTCCTCAGAAGAATATTTACAGAGATGAGAGTAACTACCATGTGCCTCAAGAGGTAAACTTGATAGCAGATTTAATTCTTGAGAACTGGACAAGTGATCAGGTAGTTAATGATCTTTTAGTGGAGTTGGTTAAAAACTTTGTGAAGAAAAGATATGAAATAGGTGGAATATTCAAAAGAGAAAGATTCACTCTAGAAGTTGGAGATGAGCTTCCTGCTGGTATTGTAAAACTGGCAAAAGTTTATGTTGCTAAAAAACGTAAACTAAAAGTGGGTGATAAAATGGCTGGTCGTCACGGTAACAAAGGTGTTGTTGCAAGAATCGTAAGAGAAGAAGATATGCCATTCCTTGAGGATGGAACTCCAATGGACATTGTATTGAATCCTCTTGGTGTACCATCAAGGATGAATATTGGTCAGATTTATGAGACTGTACTGGCTTGGGCTGGACTTCAGTTAGGGAAAAAGTATGCTACTCCAATTTTTGATGGGGCTAGTATGGAAGAAGTTGCAGTTGAGCTTGCTGAAGCAGGATTACCAGAATACGGAAGAACTTATCTGTATGATGGTTTGTCAGGTCAGAGGTTTGATCAGCCGGTAACGGTGGGTGTGGCTTATATGTTGAAACTAGGTCATTTGGTGGATGACAAAATGCACGCAAGGTCTATAGGGCCATATTCTTTGATTACTCAACAACCATTGGGCGGTAAAGCTCAGTTTGGTGGACAGAGATTTGGAGAAATGGAAGTCTGGGCACTTGAAGCATTTGGTGCGGCTCATGTACTTCAGGAAATCCTAACCATTAAATCTGATGATGTAATTGGTAGAGCAAAAGCTTATGAAGCTATCGTTAAAGGCGAGAATATGAATAAACCTAATATTCCTGAATCATTCAATGTATTGGTTCATGAATTGAGAGGACTTGCTCTTGAAATTACTTTAGATTAATTATTATTTGAACTCACGGCCTTAGGGCTGCTTAACATAAATATAAATTATGGCATTCAGAAAAAACAAAAAACTGAACGTTGACTTTTCTAGAGTAACAATTAGTTTGGCTTCTCCCGAATCAATTCTGGAAAGTTCTCATGGTGAGGTTACTCAACCTGAAACCATAAATTACAGAACATACAAACCTGAAATGGGTGGATTGTTTTGTGAGAGGATTTTCGGACCAGTAAAAGATTGGGAATGTCATTGCGGTAAATATAAGAGGATACGATACAAAGGTATTATTTGTGATAGATGTGGTGTTGAAGTTACTGAGAAGAAGGTAAGAAGAGAAAGAATGGGACACATCGAATTGGTGGTTCCTGTTGCGCATATCTGGTATTTCAAATCCTTGCCGAATAAGATTGGTTACCTTTTAGGTATTCCAACCAAGAAGCTGGATCAAATAATCTATTACGAACGATATCTTGTAATTCAGCCTGGTACTAAAGAAGAAGATGGGATCAATAAGTTTGATTTCTTGACAGAAGATGAATACCTAGATATTCTAGACAAACTTCCAAGAGAAAACCAAATGCTTGATGATGATGATCCTCAAAAATTCATCGCCAAAATGGGCGCTGATGCTTTGGAACATGCTTTGTCAAAAATCCAGTTGGATGAATTGTCTTATGAATTAAGGCATCAGGCAGCTACTGATACATCTCAACAGAGAAAAGCTGAAGCACTTAAGAGATTGAAGGTTGTTGAAGCATTCCGTGAGGCTAAAACTCGTATTGAGAACAAGCCGGAATGGATGATTATCAAAATGGTACCTGTTATACCACCAGAGTTGAGACCGTTGGTTCCTTTGGATGGAGGTCGTTTTGCAACTTCTGATCTTAATGATCTATACAGAAGGGTAATTATTAGAAACAATAGATTAAAAAGACTGATTGATATAAAAGCTCCAGAAGTAATTCTTAGGAATGAAAAAAGGATGCTTCAAGAAGCAGTTGATTCGTTGTTTGATAATTCAAGAAAGGTCAATGCGGTAAGATCTGATGGAAACAGAGCTTTAAAATCTTTGAGTGATATGCTTAAAGGTAAACAGGGTAGATTCCGTCAAAACTTACTTGGAAAAAGGGTTGATTATTCTGGTCGTTCTGTAATTGTTGTTGGGCCTGAATTGAAGATGCACGAATGTGGTCTTCCTAAAGGAATGGCAGCAGAACTCTTCAAGCCATTTATTATCAGGAAATTGATAGAAAGAGGCATTGTGAAGACAGTGAAATCTGCTAAGAAAATTGTAGATAGAAAAGACGCTGTAATTTGGGATATTCTTGAAAATGTATTGAAAGGACATCCTGTATTACTCAACAGAGCTCCTACACTTCACAGGCTTGGTATTCAGGCGTTTCAACCGAAAATGATTGAAGGGAAGGCTATCCAACTACATCCATTGGCATGTACGGCATTTAACGCCGATTTTGATGGTGATCAGATGGCTGTTC
>CAXBNB010000083.1:0-9757 GCA_963976505.1 uncultured Reichenbachiellaceae bacterium | reverse complement strand
TGTTAGGATAATATTCGTCTAATTGATGTTTTTAAGGGAATTGACTTAGGGCTTGGGAGGCTCTTATTATTTCCGACTTGACCTTTTTAGCTGCCGAGACTGAGTCTTGTTTGATATGGTCATAATATCCTTTTAAGGAGTCTTGAGCATTATAAGACCAAATTACTTTCTTTTTCTTTACCAACTTTCAGATTGTTTTTCTAATTCGTCAGTACTTAAAAAATTCCCCTCCTTTATTTGTTCTCGAGCTTCGTCTATTGCTCCAATATATTCTTCCAAAGACATTTTCTTATGGGAATCTTTTGAGTCTTTCAATAAAGTATAAATAGCCTCTAGTCTGTCAGCATCAGTAACTGTATCAATCACCTGATGAAGTTGTAGTTGTAATTCCGCTATATTCATATCTCTTTGTTTTATTCAAAGTTAACAAATTCTCTTTTTGATACATCTAAATTTTTCCCAATGCCAACACATTTAGGGATATTGTAATGCGTTACACAACCTAAATAAATCTCAAAATTCATACTAGTGAAACATATTTAAAGATAAATATTATAAAGAAGGAAACAAATAGTAAAATTTCCTTTATATAGATTTGATTATTACTCCGAAAACAATTATTTCTCATCAGCAGGGAAATGATTAACTTTCCATACAACTATGCGCTCATTATGGAATCAGTAATTGCTTTTTTTGACGATATACCTACGGTTTTCAGGGCCTCTATTTTGATAGGAGGACTTATGTTATTTTGGATTTTAGAAGGGGTTTTTCCTTTGTTTTCAAATGACTATAAAAAGTATCGACATGCAGGGCTTAATCTTTTTTTCACAGGTACTACCATGGTCATAGGTTTTGGTTTGGCTGGGCTGCTGCTTTGGGTTTCAGATTATGTTTCCATAAATAGGATAGGGTTATTGTATATTTTCGACCTGCCTCTGTGGTTGCAAATGGTAATTGGCGTATTTCTGATGGACTTTATAGGAGCCTATTTTATCCATTGGCTTGAGCATAGAGTGAAATGGATGTGGAAGTTTCATTTGGTACATCACAGCGATACGAATATTGATGTCACCACTGGGCTGAGGCATCATCCGGGGGAAACATTTTTCAGAATCTTTTTTACAGCTCTTGCGGTATTCATTATAGGTGCGCCGATGTGGATAATCATGTTGTACCAAAGCTTATCTGTGCTCGCTGCTCATGTTTCACATGCCAACATAAACATGCCAAAAGGAGTTGATGCCATGCTGTCGTATGTGTTTGTAACCCCGCTTATGCACAAAGTACATCACCACTACAAACAACCACTGACGGATACCAACTACGGGAATATTTTTTCGATTTGGGATCGTTTGTTCGGAACTTTTGCTAAAGTTGATGACAGCAAATCACTCATTTATGGTATTGACACACACATGTCTGAGGACGAAAATAGCCGTATAGGAAACCTTTTGAAAATCCCATTTCAAGAGTATAGAGTCCCTGAAGAATCAAAATTTGGAGGAAAAGGATGAGTACCCAATAACCCGCTCGGTAAATGCTCCAAGTGGTCGGTAATACACAAGGATGTCATATACGTTTTCAGTTTGGTAATAGGAGCCTTCAAAATAATTAGGATTACCTTCAAGGTAATAGACATAGCTATAAACGCCTTGTTTTAAGAGTAAATCGCAAAAGTACATTTGAGTATTGGGGTCATAGTCCATTCTATTTTCGCCGTTTCTTTCCCAATCGTTGAAAGCACCAATTACATAAACATCTTGAGCTTGTTTTTGAGGGGAGTTGAGTTGAAATTTCACATCAAAATAGTCACTTTCCAAGTACCCCGCTTGTGGTTCTCTGGTCTCAATGAAATATTGTCCATTCATATCCCGAAACTCCGAGTATATTCCTGAAGACCTGTTTTCACCCGGAAAAACATGAGCAATCATAGGATCAGCATCGTTGTTGATATAGGCAACATGTTGGCCTTTAAACAAATAAGTTCTGAGATCGAAAAATCGAAATTCATTACCGGCTTGAAAATTATTTTCCTGATTGAAATGCCTATATTCCATAAAGGATTGATCTTGTCTGACTAATGTTGGACGTAACCCATAAATGGCATTGTCCCATCTTTGGTTTTGGCGGATAACAACATAAATATCAGAATGAGGATTTGAAACATTGATTCCACCATAGGTCAAACTGAATTCTAATTGGTGGTTAAAGTTTCTTTGGGATACGCTGGTCGAAAGACTAATGTCGGGTTTTATAGTTACATGATTTTCGAAAACAACAAACCGCTTGGTAAGCAAAACATCATCTTCATCATTGTTTTGAAAAACCTTTAGAATGAAATTGCCGGAAACTTTAGTTGGTGGTACCTTGAACAGGTAATGGACATAAAGTGTTTTAGTGTTTTGTGAGTACTCAAAGTCGTTTAGATCAAATGCATTGTACTCCTGTAAAATCTCAATATCAGACAACATCGATTTTGTCCAGTTGGCATTGCAGTGAATGACTTTGGCTTGAAATTGTTCATAGTCTTCCAACAGCGCGTCAAACTCCAAAACCAATCCGGGATTACTGTTCAGAGAAACAATAGGGACCTGCATGTCTTGATCAGGAGTATTGATCGCTGGATAAAGCCTGGCAGTTTTGACAAATGGTTTGAACACTTCATCCTTGTATTCTTGTTTGTTTTGAGAATGAAGATTGTCAAAAGACAAGAAACAACAGATGTATAAGAAGAGGGATGTTCGAGTCACAAAAAATAGTTTATTTTAAAAGAAACGGTTTGTATTTGAGGTTTATTCCTTTAATACCATATCAATGCACATGACAGCTGCCATGATAAGAACCCTCAACGGGTTGTCAGCCGGAATCTTGTTGTCGATTTGAAGCATATAGTTGTCAGCAGAAGTAAAAAGTTCTTTCCCAAGCCCACTCCATTTTTTACTTACATGAGCAAATTCTACTCCGTCTTTCTCAAATTTAAAATCCCAGCTTGTCCACTTGCCTCTGAGTGTACAAAGTACATCGTCGTTTGGACTGAGTACATCAAATTTTCCTCCAAGTGAAAAGAACTTTTGTTTGAATTTCCCAACCAATTGATCTTGATCATCAAACACATCTACAGTAGATAAGAAAATGGAAATGCCTCTTTTTACGGTGAGTACCTTATCGCCGGTAGGAGTGGTGATCACTACTTCGAAAGGAGTCATTCGTTTGTAATCCGTAAACCTCAATATTTTAGTGAAAAAGCCAAGGTTGGGTTCTCGACAACTCATAATCATTTGCTGATTTTCAGGATCGTAGATGTCGTAGTTGTTGGATGATTTAAACATACCAACATGCTCTTTTACAAAAAATAAATTACGGTTGAGAACTGGATTCATAATGCAGGATGGATTTTTAAGGCAATATAAGTCTTACTTGATTAAAGCTGAAATTAATTATTGAAGAGTCTCGGTAAATGGATTTAAAAATTCTAACTACCGCCTGACTGTCATTCTTAAGTGGATCCCGATTTAAAGCCAACAATTTTGTATCGTAATTTATATTACTATATTTGTAGTAGTTAAACTACTTTAATAGTATATGATTCAATTAACGAAGACGGAAGAGGTCATCATGAAATACCTCTGGAAATTGGAAAAAGCATTCATGAAAGATCTGGTGGATGAGTTTGCGGAACCCAAACCGGCTTATACCACCATAGCAACTGTTTTGACAAGAATGATAGACAAAGGTTATGTAGCTTTTAAGCAATATGGAAAAGTGAGGGAATATTATCCTGTTTTAAAAAAGTCTGAATATTTTTCGAATCACTTCAACAACATTGTAAAGAATTTCTTTAATAATTCGGCTTCCCAATTTGCTTCGTTTTTCACCTCTAAAAGCGACTTAAGCCTTGAAGAACTTGAAGAGTTGAAAAAGATAGTAGAAAGTCAAATCCAAAAGAAAAGAAAATGATTCCTTATATCTTAGAATCGAGTATTTGTATGGCAATTTCTTTGATTTGCTATGTCATTTTATTTCAAAATGACAAGTATTTATACTTCAACAGGGGATACCTGTTGTTTACTTTAATTTTGTCTTTGTCTCTTCCATTCATAGATATAGAAACGGAATCTTCTTATCTCGATGACAGCCATTTTAACATTGCTATGACTACTGAAGGCATAGGACAAATTGCTCAATCTACGGCAAAAAAGTCTAATGTAGTGCCTTCAACAAATTCACCGTTTTATCAACTATCTGTCATTTTATTGATGTTGTACCTTGTGGGGGTATTGCTGATGTTCTTTAGGTATGTCAAAAATCTGGTTGATCTTAATAGGTTGATAGCTACTTCAGAAAAGATAGAAAGGGAAACGCATAAGATTATTCTGACCAATGATTTGATTGGGCCATTTAGTTTTCTAAGTTTCATTTTTGTTAATAAATCTCAATACGAGAATAATGAAATAGATGAAGCAATTTGGACGCATGAATTGGTTCATGTTCGCCAGTATCATTCTCTAGACATTCTTATTGTTGAGTTGCTCCTGACGGCATTTTACTTCAACCCTATGGTATGGATTTACCGATGGTTTTTAAAATGCAATCATGAATATATAGCAGATGAAAAAGTCATACAAGAACATTCAGATTTAGAAAAATATGTGAATCACTTGATCCAGTTTGCTTATTCAAAAAGCAGGATGCTATTTGAATCTAGTTTTAATTTTTCATCAATAAAAAACAGATTAATTATGTTATCAAAAACAAAAAACAGCAAGTTGCTATTCGCAAATAAGGTAGTACTTGCATCTCTATTTGTATTGGTTACTACTGCAATGTTAGCCTTCAAGAACATTGAAAAACCTGAAATGAATCAGGGAGGCAATGACCAATTTACAGTTGTCATAGACTTTGGCCATGGTGGCAAAGATTCGGGCACATTAAGTGATGACAATAGCGTCACAGAAACTGAAATAATTAATTCTATTGGAGGTATTATTAAAGAGATACAAACACAATCCAATTTAGTGTACACAAGGGGGGATGAATTTGTTTCTTTAAAATACCGCACCGACTTAGCCAATTCTGTAAATGCGGATTTGCTTGTGTCACTACATGTAGGTTCTCAAGTTGGTTCCAAAAGCAATGGGGTAGAAATTTTTTATTCCGAATCTAATTTTGCTCCTGAGCAGTCGAAACTTATTGCTCAACAGTTTGCTGAGAAACTCAAATTTAGACATGGCAGTCGAACCAATAGTGTCAAAACGGCAAACTTCATGGTGTTAAAAGAAAGTAAATGTCCTTCTGTACTGTTGAGTTTAGGCTTTTTGTCAAACCAAAAGGATTTAGATTATTTGATGAACTATGAAAATCAGAAGGATTTGGCAAAGCAAATAGTAGAGATCTTGGAGCAAGTAAAAGGTTAAGTACACAACCTCTACGCAAAGATTCTTTTTATAATGCCATGGCTGGAAGTCATGGCATTATTTTTTGTCTGCACGGGATATTTTGGATTTGAGATAGTCCCTCTAACCTCAATTACCTAATGTTCGTATAAAGCTCCATCACTCAAAACCTATTCTTATTCATTTCCGATTAATCAAAATTTGTATCAATATTTCTACCTGATTCCAACCATTTTTAATCAGTTGGTGTCATAAGAACAAATCAAACAAAAATCACCCTTTCCCGATGGGGTTAACTGACCAGGAAATACTTAAAGGCTGCATAAAAGGAGACCGGGAGGCTCAGCAGGCACTCCATGCCAAATACGCTAAGCAGATGTATGTGGTTTGCTTGAGGTATGCCAAAGAGCAACAAGAGGCTGAAGATGTCCTGCAGGAAGCTTTTATCAAGGTGTATGAGCATATTAAAAATTTCAGAGGGGATTCAAAGTTGGTTTATTGGATCAAAAGAATCGTGATCAATACGGCACTGAATGCACAGCGCAGCAAACTGTATTTGTATCCGATGGTGGATGTGGATTCTTTGAAAGAATCTCAGGGCAATGACTTGCCGGTTTCTGATTTTACCATGGAGGAATTAATGAACATGATCAATGAGCTGCCTTCCGGCTGCAAAGTAATTTTTAATTTATATGCGATAGAGGGCTACAAACATCATGAAATAGCAAAAATGCTGGACTTGACGGAAGGAACCTCAAAATCGCAGTATTCAAGGGCAAAGTATTTATTGAGAGAGCAAATGAAACAGGTTATGACTGGATATTCAAAAAGACATAAATAAGAGGTTGTCGTTTATGTCAAATTTAAAAAAGGACAACTATAGAATGAGATTAGATAACGCCAAAAATTATGGAAAAAGCTAATAAGTCTTTCGAAGATCAATGGAGTGAAGCTTTTGAGGGTGCAGAAATGAGCCCTCCGGAGCACGTATGGGCATCCATTGATGGTGCGTTAGCCAACCAAGCTGCAGCAGGGTATAAAAAGAGAATCATTTTCTTCAAATGGGTAGCTGCTGCTTCGATTTCTCTTGCCTTGATTTCAGGTATTGCTTTACTCAATCAAAATTGGGATAGAGAAAATAGCTTGGCAAAAAACACAGAATCTACCATTCCTCAAATAGCTGATCGGACAATAGCACAATCGGAAATAGAAATCTCTAAAGCAGAACAACAAATTGACCAAAGTAATGAAGCAAGTGTGCCCTATGAGGAAGACTTAAAAGAAAATCAGACAGAAGGAAAAGAGAGTGTTAACCTTTCTAAGGTTCAAAAAAGTAACAATAAAGAAACCAATTCGAACCATTTGTTGGCAAAAAGTGAAAAGGGAGAAAATGGTTCTACGAAAGGCGAAGAAACTTTAATTCGGTCAAAATCAGATAAAATCAAGCAAACAGACAACAGTAGTATACCCACAGAGAACAATTCGTTGGCAGTTTTGTTAGACAATACCGATGAGTCCAACAGCAAAGATTCTCAGTTTTTAGAAAGAAGAATTACCGAAGAAGAAAAGTCAAATGCTTTAATAAAACACAGAAGCACTGCGGTATCATTTGCTCCTACAGGGTCACACAATGAGATGGAACAAAATCATCAGGAGTTTGCCTATGTCAAACCAAAATCTGTCAAACCGGAAATCCATTCCAAGCCTTGGGAAGCAGAGCAATTGTATTTGGTGCCTGACTTGTTTGCCGTCATCAACTCAAAATCAAATCAGGCATTTGACTTATGGGCAGGGGTTAGCTTTTCTTCTGGGTCGTTTAACCCTGGTACAGGTGAAAGCGCCACAGGTACGCCTGACATGGCGTCTGCAGCTATAGACAATGGACTTGGTAATTTTGTAGCAGCCAACACAGTACCCCTAAGGTCGGAATATGTGACTGGTAATTCTTTTTCAGCGGGAATGAACCTTGGTGGAAAATTGTCTAAAAAAATTCTCCTGAGTAGTGGTTTACATTACAGTGCAGTATCACCGGGCTCTACGTCAAATATGATAGTAACAGATCGTCAATCCAATGAATCGTTTGCTCTTTCCAGCGGTGCAACTGAAAATTCTGTTTTGGACAATGGGCTGAGAAGTGGAAACTTGGAAGTAACCCAGGGTGTCACCAATTTTTCAAACACCCTACAATACCTGAGCATTCCATTGAAAGCAGGCTATGTGATTTTGGATAGGAAATTTAATTTGGTGCTGAATTCCGGAATGTCCACCAACATATTGGTAGGGTCTAGTTTGTACAATTCGGATGGAGGGTTGCAGAATTACAACAACACTGAGCGTGCTAGCGATACCTTCAGTCAGACCTATTTCGATTTCCTTACTAGCATCGAATTGGGATACAGGTTTAGAGAGAAATACCATTTGTCTCTTGAGCCAAATTATCGAAGAGCTATCAATAATTTCACCAAATCAGGGAGTTCCTTTGAGGGGCGGCCTACCAATTTCGGGGTATCACTTGGCATTAAATACAACTTTTAACTCAAATCAAATTCATCATGGAATCACAACCGTCAATCAAATCTAAAAATGACAAGAAGGATATCGCAAAGTTGTCGGTACTTACTTTTTTGATCCTGCTGTTTCTGGCATTGCTCGGATCAGGATGTAAGGAAGATGATTGCCCGGTGCAGTTGGTGCAATATTCAGAACCAGTCTTTGCACCGATGGAAGAAGTGCGGGTCACCGCTACTTATGAGCCAGCAAGAGAAATAGAGAATCCTGGAAAAATCTACTACAAAGATGGCTATGTATTTATCAATGAAGTGGACAAAGGGATTCATGTCATAGACAACAGGGATTTGTCTCACCCCATAGCGGTCGGGTTTGTCAATTTGCCCGGCAATAAAGACCTGGCCGCTCGTGGGGACTATATGTATGCCGATAACTACATGGATTTGGTTGTGTTGGATATTTCCAATAAAAACAAGATCGTTGAATCGAGTCGAGTGCAAGATGTGTTTGATGCCTATTACTATTACTATGAGGATTTGGGTGTGTTGATTGACTATAAGTTAAGAGAAGAAGAAGTACAAGTTGATTGTGGTCAGAGCGGCTTTATCGATGATGTGATTTGGTTTGGGCGTTTAGAAAATGGTTTAATTGCATTTTCACAGGACAACTCAGGTGGAGCGACTACAGGCATTGGAGGTTCTTTGGCTCGGTTTACTATCACCGATAATTTCTTATACACCATCAACGATTGGCGGATGAAGCTATTTGACATTACTGACCTTAAAAATCCTACTGAAGGCAATACTGTAGAGCTAGGATGGGGTATAGAGACTATATTTCCTTATCAGGACAAGTTGTTTTTAGGTGCACGCAATGGCATGCATATTTATGACAATAGCAATCCAAACCTACCAGAGTACATCTCCACTTACTCGCACATTAATACTTGCGATCCGGTAGTCGTGCAGGGCGACTATGCCTACGTTACCTTGAGGTCTGGAACAGAATGCGACAATTTCACAAACCAACTGGATGTGATCAATATTAAAGATGTACATAATCCATTTCTGGTAAAATCATATCCGATGCAAAACCCACATGGCTTGGGTATCAATGGTTCTTGCTTGTTTATAGCCGAAGGAGATTATGGTTTAAAGGTATTCAACGCCAGCGATGTATCTAAGATAGATGAGAATTTGATGGCTCATCACGAGGGAATACATGCCCTGGACGTTATTCCCCTTGACGATGTATTGTTTATGATAGGCAATGACGGCTTGTACCAGTACCAATATGATTGCGGAAACCAGTTTCAGTACTTGAGCACGATTTATTTTTAAAGTTGAGTGAAGTGCAAAGTTGACACGGGAGAAAATTAATTAGTATTTTAGAAGGCAATATTGTTTTTAATAGAGAAATTTGAATCTATAGAATCAAGACGTTTTCTAATCACTATGCTGCCACGTGTCCATTATTTACTCATCGCTTTTTGTTTTACTTTCACCTCCATTGCTTTTGCGCAGAAAAAGCCAAACATCCTTTTTATCTGCGTAGATGACCTGAGGACAGAATTGGGGAGTTATGGCAATCCTATTGTAAAATCTCCCAATCTCGATAAACTGAGTGATCAGGGGCGGCTGTTCAACAATCATTTTGTGCAAGTGCCAACCTGCGGTGCTTCCAGGCATTGTCTTCTTACAGGCAAGCGACCAATAGAGAAAAGATACTTGTCTAATTCCATTTCTGCGCAGTTGAGCGTGGATAAGGTTGAGGGAAAAATACCGGAATCTTTTGTGCACCATTTCAAAAGAAATGGATACAATACTGTTGGAATAGGCAAGATCAGCCACTAT
>CAXBNB010000082.1:0-9767 GCA_963976505.1 uncultured Reichenbachiellaceae bacterium | reverse complement strand
TTTACCATTACATACTCCATCCTGCGTTGTACCCATTCGTTTTCTAGCACTTCTTTAGACAGTTGCTTTTCAGCCAGGTCAAAACGATATTGAGCATCACCATCCATCAACAGCACCACTGTATTTAGCATTAGTAATCCCTCCATGCCATTGTTTGATGCGGCAAGGGCTTCTTTGATCACTTGCTTAGGGTCTTGTTGTCCGGTGAGGGCAAGGAATTCCGCAGCACGGGTGCGCACCAGCAGGTTTTCATCTTTGGTCAGCTTCAGGGCAGCTCGGTAAAACGAACTGGCGTCCTCTCCAAAACTACTGCAGACAATAAGCGCCCAGTATCTTTTCATTGGATTGTCTGATGCCAAAGCTTTCTTTATCGCTGTGCTCGCCTCTTCAAATGGCAATAGACTCAGGTTTGAAATGTCGATTAACTCGGCTATTTCAGCCTTATTCTTTTGACCAAAAAACACCGGATTTTGAAACGCTTCTTTGCCCAATTCTGATTCGGGGTAAAAGCTTAAATCGGGCATGCCTTTTACCCATCCAGTCAGCAGTTCTCGCAGTTCTAATACTTTATTCAGATAAGCAGGATCATCGGCTAAGTTTTTCGTTTCATAAGGATCAGCCTCCACATCAAACAATTGTTCTGCTTCTCTGGCTTCAAAAAAATGTTTCTGAACTTCATTCAGCTCTCCTTTATGGTAAAGCTCCCTCCACTCCTGAAATGCCAGTGACTTGTACCGATAGACATTGAACAGCCCGTCTGGGTTAAATGGTTGGTAGTTGCGTAGGTACTTGTATTTTCCTTTTCTGACCGACCTCACCAGATCATATTTTTCATCGAACCTGTCGGCATATCCAAACGTGACATCCTGCTTTTTCAATGCTTCCTGATCTATCGATTTTCCCAAAAAGGGTTTTCCATCCATGTCCTCAGGCACTTGTAGCCCTGCCAGTGCCAGCAGCGTTGGCCCAAAATCTATAAAGCTTACAAAATTATCAAGCGTAGAGCCGGCCTCAATTCCGACCAAATCTTTGTATTTCTCAGGAACCCTCACTACCAGCGGAACATGCAACCCCGTTTCGTACAAATACCCTTTGCTTCCCGGCAATACCCCGCCATGATCCCCAAAATAAAATACAAAGGTGTTTTCCAGTTGGCCATCCGTTTCCAGCTGTTTCACCACACTGGCTACAAACTCATCATTTTTCAACATCCTGTCACGGTAGTAGGCATTGGTAAACCTAAATGTTTTCGTATCGGGATGGTTGGGATTCACAAAAACAGAATCAGGATCAATGGTAGGCTTGTATGTATCCATCAATGCTTTGTCAAAATGCAACCGACTTTCATGTGATTCTGTATAAGTGATTTGACTGAAAAATGGCTGTCCCTCTTTCCTGTTTCTCCAGTGTGCCTTTTTAGACGATTCATCCCAAACCTCATTGCCTCTTTCGGCATTGTAGTCTGTCTTGCTGTTATTTGTTGTGTAATACCCGGCTTTTCGGAGGTAAGATGGAAACATTTGTAAGCCGTCGGGCATTGGTACTACACTAGACTTGCGATGAAATTGCGTGCCAATCCTTGGACCATAGCAACCCGTAGCAAGAGTGGTTCTGGCTACACTACAAACAGGTGCATTTGAAAAAGCACTGGAGTAAATCAATCCATGTTCGGCTAGTTTTTCAATATTGGGTGTGGCTATCCCATGCTCATCAAACAGTTTTAAGTAGTGCTTTGAGTTGTCCTCTGACATCAACCAAACAAAATTGGGTCGCTCAACCATTACCAACTCTTTTTTTTCTTTGCACCCGATGGTAAAAAGAAAACATGCCACTACTAGTCCTAGTTTGTTCATACAGTATGGTTGTTTTTTAGCTCCAAAACACTAATATAACCTAAGTTTGACCAAAACTCAGTTAAGACTACAGTGCAGACGCATTTAAAAAGACCTCCTTACCGCACTTGTTGCGGTATCTTTTAGTGCCACAGCCTTACCTAAGAGACCCCTGATCAAGTCAGGGGATAACAAGAATTTTTAAATGCGCTTGCACCGATTTACACTAATCTAAGATATTTCTAGTTTGAAACCTACGCCATGGTAATTGATGATGTCAACCTTAGGGTCTTTTGACATGTATTTGCGGAGTTTGGAAATGAATACATCAAGGCTTCTTCCTTTGAAATAGTCGTCTTCTCCCCACAGTTTCATTAGGATTTCTTCTCTTTTGGTTACCACTTCCTTGTTTTCGCACAAAAACTGGAGCAATTCAGATTCCCTTCGGGTCAGCTGGATCAGCTCGTCTTTGTATTTTAGAGAAATTTCCGAATTGTTAAAAATGTAATCCCCAATTTCCCAGACATTTTGTAGGTCGGCGTTGGCCGACGACCTTTTTAAGAAAACTTCCATCCTACAAATCAACTCTTCCATAGAAAATGGTTTGGTGATGTAGTCGTCTGCCCCCAGTTTAAATCCGGCGATTTTATCTTCATTCAGAGATTTTGCAGACAGAAAAATAATCGGAATTTGCTTGTTCTTACTTCGGATTTTTTCCGCTACAGCAAACCCATCAATTTTTGGCAACATGATATCCAAAATGCATAATTCAAACACACCATTTTCAAAGGCTTCCAAAGCGAGCTCTCCATCCTCGCACAATTGCACTTCGTAGTTGTGTTGTATCAGGTTGTCTTTGACCACAAATCCCAATGTTGGATCGTCTTCTACCAGCAGTATCTTTTTTGGCGTCATGGTTATAGTTTGGGTAGGGTAATGTTAAACGTAGTTCCTTTATCTGGCTCACTTTGCAGATCAATTTTTCCCTGATGCGCTTCAACAATCAATTTGACATAATACAGTCCCAATCCGAATCCTTTGATATTGTGCACATTGCCAGTTGGCACTCTATAAAATTTCTGAAACACCAAATTGACCTGTTGTTTGGTCATACCTGTACCATTATCGCTGACAATAATTTCCACCCCATCGGCAGAATTTTTTGTTTTCAAATGAATGATAGGCGCCTGACCACTGTATTTGATGGCATTGTCCAAGAGGTTGTGAATGATATTGGTGATGTGAAGTTTATCTACTAAAATGATAGAGTCTTCTGCCTTCTCTTCAAATATAATTTCACCCCCGCTTTCTGATATGGCCAACTCCACATTCTCCACAACAGAAGAAACCAGCAGATTGATATCTACCTCTTCTTTTGTCAGTTGGATATCTCCATCATCAAGAGTAGCAATTTGCAATACCCTATCTACTTGATTTTGCAGTCTGGATGCTTCTATATGTATGATATTGGCATAATTCAACAGGCGATCCGGAGTACTCGCAATTGCAGGATTTTTAAGTACTTCAGAGGAAATAGAAATCGTGGAAATAGGAGTTTTAAACTCATGGGTCATGTTGTTAATAAAATCTGTCTGAATTTCTGACAATTGCTTCTGCCTCAGAATCACAATAAAGGTGTAAGTAAAAAAGACGACTACTATCACCAATATACCCGATGAAAATACCCAAATCCACATCTGACCCACCATGTCAGCCGATTTATTAGGAAAATAGACCCCAAAATAGTATGCGTCTTTATTCAGTTCTGGAAATTTCATAATTGGCTCAATGACCTCTTTGTTTTCAAGGCTGATGTAGTTGCCATAGACCATCACCTCACTGGCACAATCAAAAATACCATATTCGAAATCGCTAGTAATTTCCCTTTTCATAAACTCACTGCGGAGAACAGACTCCAAAATGCCCGGAGAAATTTTATTGTTGAGGTTGACAATGAAATAATTGGTAGAAAGCTGCTCTATTGGATCAAGCGAAATCTCATTGCCATTGAGTTCGCAAAGGGTCGATACTGAGTTGAGAAGGGCAATATTTACATTGTGTGTAAACTGTTTTTCCCGCAAATCAAACGCTCGTCGCACCCAAAACAACTGGATCACAACAACTCCTGCTATGGATATAGCTGCCAGCACTATGATGAGTCGAAATGCCTTTCTGTTCATGATTGATCCTATGATAAGAGGTCAAATTTTTGAATATTCCATTGAATATAAAGCTAATTCAATGGATTTAACAATTCATTAACAGTTTTGATAAATGACGATTATAGCCTTGCTTGTTTTAATTCTTAAAGGATATTGTAAATTTTGTTCCTTCGTTGACCTGGCTTTCGACATCAATATGCCCCCCTAGGCTAGTCACGTGATTGTAAACGAGGTACAATCCAATGCCCTTGCTGTCTTTATGGTCATGGAATTTTTGATGCAAACCAAAAATTTTACCCTTCACTTTTTCCATATCAAAGCCCAATCCATTGTCGGAAATGATGAGCTGACTCACTCCACTGCTTCGTTTGGAATAAATCGAGATTACCGGTGGACAATCAGGCCGAGCATATTTAATTGAATTAGTAATCAGGTTAAGAAATATACTCTTCAAGTACGCATGATTAAACTTTATCTTGTCCAACTCTGAGAAGTTAACATTGATCGTTGTGCCAGAGTCTTGCACCAGCGTATCTATTGATTGCACCACAATATCAAGTGATTCTTTAAAATCCAATTCTTCCTCGTAGGCTTGCAGCTGTTCTGTGGCACTTATGCTATCTACATAATTGTTGATGGTTTGCTTCAACCTTTCACTTGATGATTTCATCATCTCAATTATTTCAATGGTAGGCTCATCTTTGATTTTGGTGATGTCTAGAAGATTGAAAACCGACAATAAATTGTTTATTGGAGACCTCAAATCATGAGATGTGGTATAGGAAAGCTGCTTCAGTTCTTTATTGATCTTGGTCAGGTTGGTCAGCAAAGAGTTTCTTTCCTCTTCGTACCTTTTCTTATGGGTTACGTTTTTCGCAACTGCGAAAATCAATTGATCACTTTCTACTGGACAAGAGGTCCATGCCAACCATACTACTTCTCCAGCTTTGGTTCGATATCTGTTTTCAAAATTATAAAGGGGATTGCTTTTGGTCAATTCATGCCTTACCTGAGCTGTAACAGCTTGATCTTCTTCATACACAAAATCATTGATTGGTCTAGAAAACAACTCCTCATCCGAATATCCCAATAACTTTGACACAGCTGGGTTTATTTTTTTAAAATAACCATCATATCCTGCTATACAAAGAAGGTCAGGAGACAACTCAAAAAAAAGATCCAGGTTGTATGGATCCTTCGAAATATATTTTAAATCAATACTTTTACTCATCTAATCTCTACGACCAATATTATTATTTCCAACTTGCAAATAACGGTTAAAAGAAGAAGAACATCATTAACCGTTTCTCAAAAAAAAAATTATGAGCGATATCTAAACCTCTAGTTGTATTTTGTTGCCAAATAATAAGGTGCTA
Source organism: uncultured Reichenbachiellaceae bacterium (assembly GCA_963976505.1). Classification (GTDB taxonomy): domain Bacteria; phylum Bacteroidota; class Bacteroidia; order Cytophagales; family Cyclobacteriaceae; genus CAXBNB01. Next base: position 4,397 of record CAXBNB010000082.1, on the reverse strand, counting down.
CTCACTAAGCTTTTTGATACTCGGCACAATCCAATCGAATTTCTTCATCCACCAAGTTCGTTTGTAGCAATTGACAATAGTGAGTCGAATCTTGTTTGCTATAGAACTTACAACCGAAACATGTTCTTTGAACAGATAAAATACCTGCACGATTAAGTTGAAAAATAAGCTTTGAAACCGTAGCATAAAGAGAAGCCAATTCGCTCTCACCAAATAGGCTTAATTCCTGTTGAAGTGGCAAACTATACGATTCCAATTCTTTAATCAATTCTTTTCCTATGGCCGACACAAATAAAGAATAGCTGCGACTGTCTGCAGATGAATGGTCTTTTTCTACCAACCCTTTCTTATCCAATACCCTGATGACATCACTAATGGTCGGTTTGGTCACATTAAACTCCTTTGCCAAATGGCTGACATTACATAAAGCAGGTTTATGATGGGCAATGAAAAGTAACGTTTGAATCTGAATAGGACTGATACCATGAACTTTGGCTTTTTCCCAAAGCATGGTTTTAAACACTTCTGAAATTCGCTCAAGCCCTACAATGACTTTGTTATTCAAATCCATACCATCAAAAAAATGTCCGTGTGATTTATTTATCACACAGACAAAGTTAGCAATCCTAATTAATTTACAAAAATCAACTACATCCTTCCATTTCTATAATGGTAAAACCTTCCTTTTTTACAATTGACTGCAAAGAATCTGAAGCCTGCTCTATGTGACAAAACGAACATTCGCTTGCGGTTAGCTTTCCTGTCTCGAAAGATTTCGTTTCCAAATAGGCATTGCCATATTCAAATACTTTCTCCTCGTCTTTTAAATTGCTATCTACCAAAATATCAAAGTGCATTACTTTTCCATCTTTTCGATTAACATAGGTATCCCAAACCGATATTTTCATAGTCCAAAAGTTTTAAAAAGTTAGGAGTATTAAATAAGGACTCCTAACTTTTTGTTTCATAAAAAAATTACCCCTTAACATCTTGCATAGAAGCTCCAAAATTGAGGTGAAGTACATTGCCAGAAGGTGTAAGCAATGCAGGCACAGATTTTACTCCGGCGCTTTCGGCTTCTTCTATTCTGTTTCTGGCTTCTCCTAAGTGAACTACATCCACTTGAGATTTGTCGATAAGTGAAAGAATCTCCTGCTCGGCACTGACACAGACGGGACAACCCGCATGATAAAAAACTGATTTTGACATTGGTTATGGTATTTAAGTGTAGGACAATATTGTCACTGCAATTATAGTAAGGATTCCTTACTATAACAAACTTTATTAATCACTACTCAAAGAACTGCAGCACTCAGGCTACAATAGAGTCATATTGTGTTATAATTGAGATAGCATTTTATTATTAAAATAAAGAAATTGCTAGCGTCAACAACTATTACTATGCATACTTTCATTCCCTTCTTTAGGCATATTCCTATGTCTCTCTGTTTCATTTTAATCAATTCACTATTCCTTCTTAATTATAGTTGCGTCAGCCAAAAGGAAAATGTCACCTCCTCGACCACAGGAGAACTATACCTGCAGCAAGATACAATCGCCGGAACCATTGCAGTTTTTCGGCAGGGCGAGAATAAACCTTTGGTTACTCAAAATGCTCAACCTGATTTTCGTCCTTACTTGCATCCAATAGCTGCACCAGATGGCAAGGGAATTCTCACTGAGGTAAGTCCCAGTCATCATAAACATCAAACAGGTTTATACTGGGGTTTCACAAGGGTAAATGGCGGTCAAATCTCTCAAGATAGTGTACACAAATGGTTTTATAGGTCTGATAAACCTGAAGCAATAAAAGACAGCCTGGGTCGAGATTTTTTCCATAATCCCGGCAAAGGATATTGGAAACGAGTGTCAGCAGAAATCCTAGAAGCAAACGGTCAAGAAGTGAGCTGGCAAACAGTATATGATATGCTAGATGAAACCGGCAACAGTATATTGAGAGAGACACAGGTCTGGACGATGAAAGAAGAGGACGGCAAATTCTTGCTCGACTTAGATTGGCATGGAAAAGCCATCACAGATATTACTATCGGCGAATTTGATTATGGTGGGCTGTTCCTGCGCATGCCATGGAAAAAAGGAATAAATGGTCAAGTAATAAATGCTGCCCGTCAGCGCAACGAAAAAGCAGAAGGTCAACATGCTTACTGGATAGATGTAGCCATGCAAGTAGAAGGAAGAGAAGATTTGGCACATATTACCATTTTTGATCATACAGAAAACAAAGAATTTCCCCAAACCTGGAGAGTGGACAATCAATTAGGAATTGGTTCTGCCAAGTCAAGTATGGGAGATTGGCAAATCAAAAAAGGAGAAGTAGAAACCATAAAACATCAGGTGGTGGTACATACAGGAGAGTTAAATGATATCGCTATTACTGAACTCTGGAAAACCTATGTAGGCAGCAATTCGATGTATTCGACTGCCAACCTCTGGCGTATTGCTCAAGAAGAAGGGCGCAAAGCAAAATTTCTAAACCCTGAAGAAGCAGTGAAAAGCATGACTGTGCAAGAAGGATTCAAAGTAAATGCATGGGCTGCTGAGCCAATGATCACACAGCCCATCGCCTTTTGCTGGGATGACAAAGGTAGGATGTGGATTGCCGAAAATCGTGATTACGAAACAAGAGGGTCTGGATTTTCCAACTCAGGGGACAGTCGAATACTGATTCTAGAAGACACGAACGGAGACGGAAAAGCTGACAGTCGCAAGGTTTTTTTAGAAGGAATCCCATTCCCATCGGCAATTGCGGTAGGTTTTGATGGCTTGTTTTTAGGTGCGCCTCCAAATTTACTTTTCGTTCCGGATAAAAATCAAGACGATATCGCTGATATAGATGATATCGAAATCCGCCTTACAGGATGGGGGATTAGAGACCGGCATGAAACAATCAACAGCTTGCACTGGGGACCAGATGGTTGGTTGTATGGCCTAGAAGGCTTTGCTACGCCTTCGAAAATCAGAAAGCCTAATGAAAAATCAAGATTGTATGCACACAAAGAAGCATTTCCCGATGACATATTGAATGCCGATGGAGTGGATATCAACGGTGGTGTCTGGAGGTATCATCCCACAAAGGAGCGATTCGAAGTAGTAGCTCATGGTTTCAGCAACCCTTGGGGCATAGATTATGATGCCAATGGACAACTCTTTATCAGTGCCTGTGTCATCCCTCACCTTTTTCATGTGATTCCGGGTGGCATTTACCATCGTCAGGGAGGCCGACATTTCAATCCCTATATCTACCAAGACATCCAAACAATAGTGGATCACCGCCATAGATCGGCGCATGGTGGTGCCAGGATCTATCAGTCGGATGCTTTTCCTGACATCCACAAAGACCGCTTGTTTATGGCCAACATTCATGAGCATGCCGTTTTATCTGATATTTTGAAGCCCAAAGGATCCGGATTTGTAGCAAGTCATGGAGATGAGTTTCTAATGGCAAACAATGCCCAATGGATTGGGTTTAGTATGGAGATCGGCCCAGAAGGCGGGCTCTATGTACTCGATTGGCACGATGCAGATATTTGCGGGAAAGAAGTATTAAACAAAGAAACCGGTCGCGTTTTTCGAATCGTGCCACAGGATTCCCAAGCAGAGCAGTGGGAAGGACGCTATGAAGACCTCAATAACATGGCTGACGAACAATTGGCGTTGCTTCAGACAAGTGAAAGTGACTGGCATGCCAGACGGGCTAGGGTGATTTTACAATACAAAGCAGTCAAAGGAAAAATCAGTCAGCAGGCGTTGACACAATTGAAAAAAACATTCACCACAAACAAAAACACAGGTCATAGACTCAGGGCTATGTGGGCGTTACATATAGTGAAAGGTCTATCTGAGAAAGAGCTCATCAATGCCTTAAAAGATGATCAGGAGTATATCCGTGGATGGGCAGTTCAATTGCTTTGTGAGGACCTAAAACCTTCAGCAAAAGCATTGGCCGTCTTTAAGGATATGGCTCTAAATGATTCCTCTCCGGTAGTTCATCTCTATCTCGCTGCTGCATTGCAACGGATTCCTAAACAAGAAGCTCAATGGAAAATAATTGAAGGCTTACTCTCACAAGAAACGGATACCGAAGACCACAACAATGATCTCAGAATTTGTAGCACGAAGGCTGGTAGATGAAGATGCACTGGAAAAACTAACAGCCTTTATAGGAACTAAGCCAAAAATGCTTTTGAGATTGCTGAAAGGAATGCAGTCTGGTCTTGAGGGTCGTTCTGATGCGAAACCTCCGGCAAATTGGTCTGATGTATATGTAGGATTAAAATCCAACAAAACAACAGCAGCCATTGCCTTACAAATAGCACAGCAATTTGGAGATGCCGAAGCGGCCCAACAGTACCTAACTACGTTACGGCAAACCAATG
>CAXBNB010000081.1:0-9939 GCA_963976505.1 uncultured Reichenbachiellaceae bacterium | reverse complement strand
TCGTTTGGTAATCCTTCCAGGTGAAGTCATTGTCTTTTGTTTCCGGTGCGGTAGCGCAAAGCACATAACGCAATACATCTTCTTTATCGGGAAAATCTTCAAGGTATTCGTCTAACCACACCGCCCAATTTCTGGACGTAGAGAGCTTTTCACCTTCTAGGTTGAGGAATTCATTGGCTGGTACATTTTCCGGCAGGATATACCCTCCATGGGCGTTGAGGATGGCAGGGAAAATGATGCAATGAAATACTATGTTGTCTTTTCCGATAAAGTGTATCAAGCAAGCATCCTCCCCTTCATTGTCGTGTTTTTTCCAGTAGTCTTCCCAATTCTTTCCATTGTCGAGAGCCCACTGCTTGGTGGCAGAGATGTAACCGATGGGTGCATCCAGCCACACGTATAATTTTTTCCCAACAGCTTCTTTCAATGGAACATCCACTCCCCAGTCCAGGTCTCTGGTCATGGCGCGAGGTTGCAGGCCTTCTTTGAGCCACGAACTGCACTGTCCATAGACATTAGATTTCCATTCCCCTTTTTTGCCTTCTATCAACCACTCTTCCAGCCAAGGCTGGTATTTGTCTAAAGGTAAGAACCAATGCTTGGTGGACTTGAGTACGGGTGTTTTTCCGCTCAATGTCGATACCGGATTGATCAGGTCTGTGGGGCTCAGTGAGGAACCGCATTTTTCGCACTGATCTCCATAAGCACTGTCATGACTACATTTCGGACAAGTTCCGGTTACATACCTATCTGCCAGAAACTGCTTGTATTCTTCATCGTAAAATTGCTCCGATTCTATTTCTTCAAATTCACCTTTTTCATATAAATTGGTGAAAAATCCCTGTGAAGTCTCGTGGTGAATCTTCGCCGAAGTGCGGTGGTACATGTCAAAAGAAATACCAAACTTCTCAAAAGTACTTTTATTCAATTCATGGTACTTGTCGATGATTGCCTGTGGGGTAGTGCCCTCTTTTTTGGCTTTGATGGTAATGGCGGCACCATGCTCGTCGCTTCCACACACATAGAGTACGTCTTTTTGCTTCGACCTCAAATACCGGACATAAATGTCGGCGGGTAAATAAGCTCCTGCTATATGTCCAATGTGTAATGGGCCGTTTGCGTAAGGCAAGGCCGAGGTAATGGTATATCTTTTGTAATCTTTTCGCACTGACACTTTTTTTTGCGCAAAGATAGAAGTATTGTTTGACATAAATAAGCCAACCCTTTTCTAAGAATGCAATACAGGTTTAAAAATAAAAAAGGCCACAGTGAGTTATGGTGTCAATAGCTTTACTAAACTTTTAAAGTTTAGTAAAGCTAGCTGGTTATCCTCTTTATTGTTTGTTTAGATTGATTCGGAGAAGTGGAAATGAAAGGTATGATAAAAATACATTGTCTCTTTTTGTACCAATAGTAAAGGAAATACCAAACTGAATTTTTTTAGTGTCTGTAAGAAATCTAAGCTTAACTGAATTGGTTTTCTCAACATTGTCAACATTTAGGGCATAAAGCGTTTGACCCAGACCTACGACAAGCTGAAAAATATTGGAGAATGAATAGCTTGCCAATAGATTGTAGTAATAAATTTCCGGAAATGGAGGATGTCCTTTGCTGTTAGATGGGTTCTTTATCCAAAGCTGATACATTAATCCACCCCCTGCTTCGATACCAATAGATAAATTTTTGTGCACCTTTTTGCTGTACCCTAATCCCAAACCCAACATGTGGATATCTAAATAAATTTGATTTTTGAAAGCGCGTTGATTCACTTCCACTATAGAATCTAATTTGAGGGTAGGGTCTTCATTGCCTTCCTCTGGGTTTCCAAATACCGGGACGGACAGTATTGTGAAAAGCAATACGCATATATATATATAGTATGTGATTTTTTCATATATAACACTCTACGATGAGTTGATAAATATAGCTTTATTGTTATATATATTGAGTTATTGCATGAATGATTTGATGTAAGTCAATGAGGGAGATAAAGGGGAACGCATAAAAAAAGTCCTTCAATTCTAGAATTGAAGGACTTTTTTGGTAAGAGATTGATGTAATTACCTCTTAAAAAATAGACTGAAAGATGTCATTGAAAATGACAAATCCCATAATGCCCAGTAGCAGTACCATGCCTACTTTTTGTGCGTTTTCTAAAAAACGGTCTGATGGTTTTCTGCCCGATACTATTTCGTAAGTCAGGAAGACTACATGCCCACCATCGAGTGCTGGTATGGGCAGGAAGTTCATAAATGCCAGAATCATCGAGAGGAGTCCTGTGATGTTCCAGAACTTCACCCAACTCCAAGTACCTCCATAAATCTGTGCTATTCGGATAGGGCCACTGAGAGATTTTGACAGTGATACCTCACCACGGAAGATTTTTCCAAAACCAAGGATGTTTATCCATACTTTGCCGAAAGCTTCTTCTGTTCCTTTTACGACAGCTTCACCGAAGTTGTAGTCGTAGTGAGAGTAATTCAACAGTGAAACGGGATAAAATCCCAAAGTGCCATCTTCGCTTACTTGTATGTTCAGGGTTTCTTCACTGCCTGATTTTCGTTTTACAACTGTAGCTATTTCAGAGTCCTTGTTGTTGTCCAATACTTCCTTTAGCTCGTGGAAATAGGTAACAGGTTGTCCATTTACAGATACAAACTTATCTCCTTCTTCCAATCCTCCTTTGTCGGCTCCAGTGCCAACCATCACTTGTCCTACTTCAAAAGGAAATAGGAAGCCGATAAACCTGCCCTTATTTTCTTTGTCAGAATATTGGTCTAAAAAAGTGATCGGTACGTTGATGGTGACTTTTTCATTTCCTCTTTGTACGAGGTAAGAGGCATTGTCAGCCATGATTGTTTCCGGACTGATCAGGTCAGTGAATTGTTTGAAATCTTTTCCGTTGACTTCTAATACCTTGTCTCCGGTTTTAAAGCCAATTTCCTGTCCCAATTCATAAGCTAAAATACCATGCTTATTCAATTCATCTTTGGTTACTATCGACTCTCCCTGACTGTAAAAAAGGCCTATGAATATGATGATACCTGTGATCACATTTACGATGATTCCGCCCATCATCACGATGAGTCTTTGCCAGGCTGGTTTTGCTCTGAATTCCCAAGGATCTGGTTCGGCTTTCATGTTTTTGGTGTCGAGTGATTCATCGATCATTCCCGATATTTTCACAAATCCACCCAGCGGTATGGCGCCTATAGAATACTCTGTTTCACCGTATTGAAATCCCCATATTTTTGGGGGAAAACCAATTGAAAACTTTTCAACCTTCATACCAAATGCTTTAGCAGCAATCAAATGTCCCCACTCGTGTACGCCTACTAAAATCGAAAGACCCAATATCAATTGGGCAGTCATTACTAATCCTTCCATTAATTAATTATTTCTAAAGCTTTTATTCTTGTTTCTTTATCTGTGTTCACGTAATCTTCGATGCTCGGCTGAGAAATGTGTGGCAATATTCCCATACATTTTTCAACTACATCGGACATTTCAAGGAAACCAATTTTGTCACTTAAAAAACCTTCTACAGCGATTTCATTTGCTGCATTTAAGATACAAGGTTGGTTGCCTCCTTTTTCCATCGCCTCATAAGCCAACTTCAAATTTCTGAACGTTTCCATGTCTGGTTGCTCAAAGGTTAGTGACGGGTAATCGGCGAAGTTAAACCTTTGAAAATCAGAATCCAACCGATTGGGGTAACTTAAGGCAAATTGTATCGGTAAACGCATGTCGGGCAGTCCGAGTTGTGCTTTTATCGAACCGTCGGTGAATTGCACCATCGAATGAATGATCGACTGAGGGTGGACTACTACTTCGATTTGATCGTAGCGGACACCAAACAGCCATTTTGCTTCGATTACCTCCAAACCCTTGTTCATCAACGAAGCTGAATCAATGGTGATTTTTGCACCCATGTCCCAGTTGGGATGGTTTAGCGCTTGTGCCTTGGTAACAGTTTTCAGGAATTCAGTATTTTTCCCTCTGAATGGCCCACCTGAAGCTGTCAATATTATTTTTTCTATAGGGTTGTGAAATTCTCCAATCAGGCATTGAAAGATGGCAGAATGTTCTGAATCTACCGGATATAGATTTACTCCTTTTTCATAAGCCAATTTTGTAATCATCTCACCTGCTACAACCAGCGTTTCCTTATTGGCTAGTGCTATGTGTTTCCCTGCGTTGATTGCCGCTATAGTAGGCATCAACCCAGCATAGCCCACTAGAGCGGTCAGTACCAAGTCAATTGAGTCCATCTCTACCACACTAGTCAGTGCTTTTTCTCCTGCATATACTTTTATGTCCAGGGGATTTAGGGCTTCAAAAACTTCTGCATATTTATCCTCATTGGTGATGACAACAGCATTGGGATTGAATTTTTTAGCCTGAGTGATCAGCAGTTCTGCATTGGAATTGGCAGTCAGCACCTCTACCACGAAATGGTCTGGGTTGGCTGCAATCACTTCCAAAGTTTGTGTACCAATAGAGCCAGTGGAACCCAGTATCGCAATATTTTTCTTTTCTTCTTTTGTCATTTTCACTTATGGATGATCAATTTTCTGTTGTATAAATTTTGATCAGATTTTAATAATGGGTTCAAACTTTAAATTGCAACAAAGCATCGGCGATCTTTCTATCATTAGACAATCTCGGTACCTTGTTTTGTCCACCAAGTTTCCCTTGAGATTTCATATAATCTATGAAGGCATTTTTTTTCAGTGGGATGACCTTGAGTGTCTCAAGTATGTTGCCCGTAATTAAGTCGTCGTAATATGCATTTAATTCTTGCAATTTGGAATTGATTGCTTTGGTAAATTCTATTAGGTCCGCTGGTTTTTTATCAAACTCGACATACCATTCATGGCGTGGCAGCCCTTCATCTGGTGTGACCTGTGGTGCTACTGTGAATTCTATGATTTCTATTTCTGGAAAAAGAGTGACGGCATGATTCATGGCTTTTTCTACTTCCTCACCGATCACATGTTCACCAAAGGCGGATATAAAATGCTTGATTCGTCCCGATACTATAATTCTATATGGGGCTTTGGAAACGAACTTTACTGTGTCTCCGATAGAGTAACCCCAGAGCCCAGCATTGCTATTGATGATTACCGCGTAGTTTACTCCGAGTTCTACTTCTCCGACATGTAAACGGGTAGGGTTTTCGTTGAAATATTCATCGGCGGGAACAAATTCATAGAAGATGCCGGAGTTTAAAAGGAGAAGTAATCCTTCTACCTCTTGACTGTCTTGAAAAGCGATAAAACCTTCTGATGCAGGGTAAGTTTCTATCGAATCTACTGGTTTTCCGATACTATCAAAAAGTTTGGCTTTGTAGGGTTCGAAATTCACTCCTCCATGGGCGAATAAGGAGAAATTGGGAAATATGTCCTTGATATGCTTTCCGGTTTTCTCATTTAATTTGTCAAAATACATTTGTACCCACGGGGGTATTCCTGAGATCAGGGACATGTCTTTGTGTAAGGTCTCCTCGACAATTTTATCTACTTTGTCCTCCCAGTCTTCCATGCAATTGGTCTCGTAGCTGGGCATCTGGTTGGACCGCAGGTAGGAGGGCACATGGTGGTTGACTATGCCAGATAGCCTTCCGGTATTTATTCCTGCTGTTTGATTCAACACCGGACTTCCGGAAAGGAAGATCAGGCTGCCATCGAGAAACTTGCTGTTGCCTGTTTCATGCACGTAGTTGAGCAATGCGTCTCTGGCACTGTTGATGTGATTTGGAATGGAGTCTTTGGTGATGGGTATGTATTTGATTCCAGAAGTAGTGCCTGATGTTTTGGCGAAATATTCTGGTTTTCCGGGCCAAAGGATGTCTTTTTCTCCCTTTACGACTTTTTCTACATACGGAGTAAGCTGTTCGTAATCTCTTACGGGAACATTTGATTTGAAATCCTGATGGTTGTTGATTGAAGAAAAATTATGGTCTTTCCCGAAAGCAGTTCCTGAAGCCTTAGTTAGGATGTCTTTGAGTACTTTTTGCTGAGAAGTTATGGGGTCTTGCATCCAAAGCTTTTGCTTTTTCACTACATGTTTGGCAAAAGGTTTACTAAGAAAAGATCGAAATCCCATTGTATTATTTGTTAGTTAAGTCGTTGTAAATTATGAATTGGTATAAACTTTTCTAATCTCAGGTTATAGTTCATTTCATACTAAGCTACCAAATTGCTTCAACATTCGAGTAGTTGTGAATGTGAGCATCTTTAGTAATTATAGGGATTTTTTCATGCTTTGCCTGAGATATTAAAATTCTGTCGAACGGATCGTTATGAATGTTTTCAGGTGACATCAATTCTGAGAGGTGCTCAAAGGTAATTTGTAGAATATCAATGTCGTTATTATAAAGTACTTCGCCAAATGAATTGAAATCTGTTTCTAATTTAAGTTTTCCCAGATTTATCTTTATAGCTATTTCCCAAAGGGATGCAATACTAACGAAACATCGATTAGATGTTGATTTTATAATATTGAAAGACTTATTTGACAATGATTTGTCTCCACCCAAAAACCAAAGAAGGGTATGTGTGTCGAGTAAAAAGTTTTCTTTCACTACATATATTCCTTAAAGTCTGCTAATGGGGAGTCAAAATCGGATGATAATTCAATTTTACCCTTTAATATTCCAAACTTCCGAGTCGTGATTGATTTTTTGTGTTTACTGGACTTGGTTTTCAAAAATTCTACAAAATCTTTTACTTCCTCTTTGAGATTAGTAGGAAGAGAGTTTATTTGTGTATAAAGATTCAAATTGTCCATCAAATAATGTTTTGCTACAAAGATAATAAAATGTTCGGTTTATAAAGAATTAGAAGTCCTGTAGGTTATTTGATTTTTACTCCCAGAGCGGGTATTTTTCAAGCTGAATTTCTTCACCAAAAAATAGATTGGCGGCATTTTCAAACCCCTTGGTAATATCAGAAACCAGAAACCTATTCTTATTTGGAGGTGTGAGATTCAATAGTTTTGATTCTTCGAGGTATTTCTTCAACGAAAGAGCGACTGTTTCTGCCGAATCTATTATATCTACCGACCCATCATAATACTGGCTGATCTCATCTTTTATGATAGGGTAGTGGGTGCAGCCTAGAATTAAAGAATCTATGCCTTGGAGTGTATCGTGCGACAGGTATTTGTCAATGACATCCCGACTGATGGAGTTGCCAACAAAACCTTCTTCAATCATAGGAACCAACAGGGGAGTGGCTAAAGCGCCAAATTCCTTTACCTGGCCTTTTAATTTCCTGTCAAATACACCTGAGTTAACGGTCTGTAAAGTTCCGATTAGCCCTACTTTTTTCATTCCATTGGTAGCAATGATGTGCTCTACTGCCGGATCGATTACATTGATGACTTTGGCTTTGGAGCCTGCATATTCTTTGATCAGGTCATAGGCAGCTGCAGAAGCGGAGTTGCAGGCAATGAGGATCACCTTGCAGTCTTGTTGCAATAAAATGTCTGTAATTTTGATGGCATAGGCCTGAATAGTAGCCGTGGATTTGTCACCATATGGCAGTAAATTATTTACAGCATTTGCCACCGTTAGTCCGCCGGTTCCACTGTCAAATATGCCTATCGGTTGAGAAGCCTCCATATAGTTAAATGATGGAATTAACCATCTGTTTTTGTCCTTGACGGCAAATTAAAGGAATAACTGTAAGAGCCGAATGGTTGGAAGCAATAAATTATATCGAATAATGAGCAAGGCATACTCATTTAAAAAGAAAACCTCCTTACCGCATCCGTTGCGGTATCTGTTAAAGTCACAGTCAACCGTAAGAGACCCCTGAACTGGTCAAGGGATATTGAGAATTTTTAAATGAGTATGCCTTAGAATAATGGGGTTCTTATTTGATTTCTGCTTTCAAGGCTGATAATAACATATTCACATGGTTGATGTTTGAGCTTTCTCCCATTAGTCCAACACGCCATATTTTTCCGGCAAGTGCTCCTAGTCCGCCACCTACTTCGATGTTGTACTTGTTAAGCAGAGTGCTTCTGATGGCAGCTTCATCTATTCCTTCCGGTAGCAACACGGAATTTAACATGGGCAATCTAAATCCTTCTTTCACCAAAAAGCTGAAGCCTAATTCTTCCAACCCACTTTTAAGTAATAAATGATTTTCCTGATGTCTGTTGAACCTGTTTTCCAGCCCTTCTTCCAATACCAGTCTCAATGCCTCTCGCAATGCAAACATGGCAGATACCGGACCTGTATGATGGTATGCCCTTTTAGCACCTGACCAGTAATTTTTGACCATGGTTAAATCAAGAAACCAACTTTGCACTTTTGTTTTCCTGTTTTCCAGAACTTCCACTGCCTTTTGGCTGAAGGAAACAGGTGACAATCCCGGAGGTGCGCTGAGGCATTTCTGAGTTCCCGAATAAATAGCATCTATACCCCATTCATCCACTTTTAAGTCAGTTCCACAGTAAGAAGTTACGGCATCTACCACCAACAATGCGCCAGCATCTTTTGTGATTTTGCTTATTTCTTCTAATGGTTGCAACACTCCTGTAGAAGTCATTACCTTAATTTCATCCATGATCTCCAAAAATTCCGGATCCAAATGTCCAACAAGTGGAGTTGACATGGCTTTCAAAACTCTTGGATGTACATCACTTGGGCCGGGACCCATCAAGACTCTTTTGCTTGTATTTAATTCTTTTGTATAATCCATTGCACGTGGGTTGGATGAAATATTTCTGATTTAACTGCTTGCAACTTATTCAAAACTTGCGACAACTACTGAGAATATTTTAGACTTTTATGCTAATATTTTAACCAGTACTGAGTCCTTAAGTGATAATTTGAGTTAATATAGTAGTATTGTAGTTGCAGTGTATTTTGAATTCAATTGATTAAAGAGACAAGTAAATCAGATTGCGTAATGATATGTACTTTATTACCGTCCCTTACTAACAATGCTTTGTTTTCTTTGGTAATAAAAGAAGATAACACGTCTATCGTATTGTCACTGGCAACAAACCTAAAGGAAGGATCCATGATCTCGGCAATTGGACTGCTTTTCAGGTTCGGGTCTTCTATTAATTTTCGAAAAATTTTGGTATCGGATATACTTCCAACAAAATGATTGTTGTCAACAATAGGTGCCTGATCAATTCCTTTATCTGACAGTAGTGAAATGGCTTTACCTATGGAGGTACTCGAATCTATGGTAAATAGGTCGTCATTTCCATTTCTTCTTTGAATGATGTTCAGGGCAGTTATAGAGATGCCACTTTCATTGTAGCCGTGATCCTGCATCCAATTGTCATTGTATATTTTGCCCAAATACCTAGTGCCATGATCAGGTAAAATGATGACCATTACATCATCTTCTTTTAGATTTTCTTTGGCATAATCTAAAGCACCTTTTACTGCTGATCCACATGACCAACCTACAAAAAGCCCTTCTTCTTTGGCCAACCTTCTGGTCATTAATGCACCGTCTTTGTCGGTGACCTTTATAAAATGATCGATTACAGAAAAATCCACATTTTTTGGAAGTATGTCTTCACCTATTCCCTCTGTTAAATAAGGGTAAACTTCATTTTCATCAAATACACCAGTCTCTTTGTATTTTTTAAATACAGATCCATAAGTATCAATGCCTACAGATATAACTTTGGAATTTTGTTCTTTCAAATACTTAGCTACCCCGCACATCGAGCCACCCGTACCTACGCCTGCTGCATAATGAGTCACTTTTCCTTCGGTATCTCTCCAGATCTCAGGGCCAGTGGTTTCGTAATGAGCCAGTGTATTTGATGGATTGTCGTATTGATTGGGATAGTAGGAATTAGGAATGTCCTTATTCAGCTTTTGAGCTACCGAATAGTAGGAGCGAGGGTCCTCAGCTGGAACATTTGTAGGACAAACATACACTTCCGCTCCCACAGCTC
>CAXBNB010000080.1:0-10028 GCA_963976505.1 uncultured Reichenbachiellaceae bacterium | reverse complement strand
TTAAAAGTTGAGGAAACCATTATGAAATCATTGTTGAGGTCGTTCCTTAAAAAATGCACCAGTTCAACTTCTATCTCTCCAAGAAACTTCTTTTCAACCGAATTTTTAAGTTGAACTTCCACAGTAGTTTCTGCTATCAACTTCACCGCGTTTTTCAACAGGGAGAGGTAGGTGTTGGATAAATTTTTCTCGGAAATATACTTTTGTATAGAAGCCTCTACCTTTTCTAAGGTGACGGGTTCTTTTCTCTTATCTACTTCTTCCACTTGAACGACCTGCTCCACTGATTTTTCTTCTTTCTTGAAAATATCGGTCAGCTTAGGGGTTGCTTTTGTGACGCTCCCTGTTGCGAGTGGTTTTTTAGCAGGTGCAGGAACAACCGTTTTGGTTTCTGGTGCAGTTGGTTTTTCCGCTGTTTGGGGAGCAGGTTCTACTAATTCAGGACTTTTTTTTTTAGTTCCGTCGGGGCGATCTGATTGAGGTTGAAAGCCTGATTGAGGTAAGCCATTTTCATCAAAGCCAATTCCACATGCAGGCGTTGGTTTTTGCTGGACTTATAGTTGAGGTCGCAGATGTTCAATATGTTCAATGACGAAAGTATGAACGACATGGAAATTTCATTGGCTTGCTCTAGGTATTTCTTTTGCACGTTTTCAGACACTTCCAGCAGTTTCACCGTCTGAGGATCTTTGCATACCATCACGTTTCTCAAGTGCTCCGCAAGTCCGACAATAAAATTATGTCCGTCAAATCCTTCTTTTAGGATCTCATTGAATACCAATAAAGTTTCAGGCAATTTCTCGTCGTTGAGTAGGTCAGTAATTTTAAAGAAATAATCGTAATCTAATATGTGCAGGTTCTTGATTGCATCCTGATACGTGATTTTATTGCCTGAGGAAAAAGTAACGATTAGATCGAAAATAGAAAGGGCATCTCTCAATGCGCCATCTGCCTTTTGTGAAATAAGGTGTAACGCTTCTTCTTCGGCTTCTATTTTTTCGCTTTCTGCTATCTTTTTTAGCTGCCAGGTGATGTCCGATATTTCTATTCTATTGAAATCAAAAATCTGACACCTGGAAAGAATCGTGGGGATCACTTTGTGCTTCTCTGTGGTAGCCAAAATGAAAATGGCATAAGATGGAGGCTCTTCTAAAGTTTTCAAAAAGGCATTAAAGGCCTGATTGGAAAGCATGTGAACCTCATCTATGATATATACTTTAAATTTTCCTTGCTGTGGAGGATACCTCACCTGGTCGATTAGGTTCCTGATGTCATCTACAGAGTTGTTGGATGCGGCATCCAGTTCGTAGATGTTCAGGTTGTTGGACGAGTCTCCATTGGTGGTTTCTTCGAACCCATTGACCATACGCGCCAATATCCTTGCACAGGTGGTTTTGCCTACACCTCTAGGGCCACAAAACAACAGTGCTTGCGCCATGTGGTTGTTGTCGATAGCATTTTTGAGTGTAGTAGTAATGTGGCTTTGTCCAACTACCTCGTCAAAGCCCATTGGCCTGTATTTCCTCGCCGATACCACAAAATTTTCCATGTGTGCAATTTAAATATCAATGGACAATTACCAACAAACATTTTAGAAATTATTGAAGAACCGTTAACCATCAGGGCAAACGCATTTAAATATTCGTATTGTCCCCAGACTCCTGACTGCCGTCAGGCAAGTTGTTCTGGGGTCTGTTAGAGTTGACTGTAATTTTAAGGGATACCGTAACTGGTACGGTAAGGAGGTTTTTGTTTTTAAATGCGTTTGCCCTGATTGACTGTTGACTGTTGACTGTGACCATTGACTGTTGACCATTAACCATCGACTATCGACTGTTGACAATTGACAATCGACTTTTATTCTCAATACTCTCTACTCAATACTCTCTACTTTGTACTTAAAAAAAAATTTAAACCTCCAATCTTTGAACTACGTTGGTATAATCTGATAACTTTGCCACCTGATATATGGGGCCGACTGGACTTGACAGTAAGAGCGATCGTATGTAAGCATGTCGGGAGTTGTGGGTATTTCCCGAAGACAAACCTTCACACTTTTTAAAAGGCGAAAATAATTACGCCCTTGCTGCTTAATCGATAGATTAACGGTAATGTGTCTCGCTGACCCTTCGTTCTGCCGGGCTGGCACCAGAGGCATCACACGCGGAACTAGCGACTACAGGTACGTGATGTAGCAGCGAAACTAATCGCGTATAAGGTAGCTTTTAGGCTTGTTGCTGGCCTTGAGCTTCTCGAAAATCAAAAGCAAATAAACATGTAGAAAGCCTATTGGTTTCCTTAGCTGGACCAGGGTTCGACTCCCTGCGGCTCCACATCATTGCCCGCTGTTCTTCGATAGGATAGCGGGTTTTTTTGTAGAAAAATTAACCATGGCGCGCGTTTAGCCTTTTCGGCGTAACGCGTGACTTTTTATCAAAGAAAACATTTCCGATTTCGCTAGACAACAGCAAAATACAACAAGTGAAAGCGGATTACCTACACAATAATCCGGTAGAAGCAGAGATTGTGGATGAACCAGAAAATTATTGGTATAGCTCATCAAGGAATTATGCAGGGAGGCAGGGTCTGTTGAAGTGGAGCTATTGGAATGAGTCACTACGCTATCGCTAAATGCGCGCCAGTGGGATGTTCCTCTTTAGGTTACATAGCATTTACCACCTGATAAAAATAACAACTATTTGTGGGGTAATTATATATTTGTTTTTAAAGATATAGCCCATGCAGGATTTCTCTAAATAGACCCAATAGCTTTAGATTCTTTTATAAAGTATGTTTTTTTCCTGTTCCCAGGCAGAGAAGATTTGGCCGTCTTTTGTTCTGATTACTTTTATAAAGCTGCCTTCGCCTACTTCGATCTTTTTGCCTTTTTCCAACTCTTCTACGACCAACATCTTTCCATCTTGCCATGCCGCTATTGGATTGTTGGCATCAGCGATACTGCAACTGCGTCCTTTCCCTATCAGCGCTTCTGCTTCATTGGGTTTGGAAAAGTAGATTTCTCCCTTTCTTTGCCAAACAGTAGTTGCCTCCAGGTTGTCACCCACCACCAAGCCACCGCCATCCATGGGGCATCCGTCTAAATTCCACGTTCCATTCCCAAGCTTTACAGCTTCAGCGAATTGCGTCCCTTTATTGTCACTTTGGATCAAGTAAAGGTCTCTTGATCCATTGACCCAGTTTCGAAACATAATGGAGACTTCATTTTTGTTGGCTTCAATACTTGGTTTGCAACACTCACAAACGTTTTCGTCAGGAGAAGTGTATATGATGCTGTTTTTTGACCATGCCTTTCCCTGATTGCTGGTAGAGGCAAAACAGATGTTATTCTTTTTTTCATTTCTGATATCGAGCCATACTGCATAGAAATTGTCGGCTTGATCCGCAGCAATGTCCATGAGCCCTTCAGGAGCTGACCGAGAAACATCGTTGATCAGATTCGTTTTAACCCATTCACCAGATGCGTGAGTGAGCTTGAAGGAGTGAATATTTCCTTTTTTATCCATCGCAGACACTAAAGAGTAGTTTTTTGAGGTTGCCAACTGAGGGCCTCTTGTCATGCCGAGGTGCATTTCTTCCACTTCTCCTACCAATTGGATGTCAGGAAAGCTTAATCCGTTATCAGTTGAGGTGGCGCAGTAGATTTTACCCTCATTTCCATAGACCATTCTTATGGTGCCTGAGTCGTCTATCGACAGTTGTGGTTGTTGGCCGTTCGCTATGGTTTTTGTTTCGGGAGGGGAGCAAAAGTTGTTGAGTGCGACAATAGAAATAACAACCAGTGTTTTTATCAATGTTTTCATAACGCTTGTATTTGCTGTAGAAGTATCCAAAGGTACTATTTGATATAGATATTCTACTGCTCAATTTCCTCAGTATTATTTCTGAAATTACAAATCAGGAAACTTTATTCGATGGGAAATTATTTTTGAAGTAGTTGTACAGGTGGATGTTAAGCAAGATGAGGAGCATGCCATAGATAGTGTCTTCAATGGGGATGCTTCCAATCCGGATTTGGAGGGTTTCCATGTCATTGTACCAGACTATGGGCTCGCTGATCCATGATCCGGTAAGGATGCCATTGCTTATAAAGAAAAATGGCAGAATGATCAGGTAGGATAGGTAGTCAATCGACAGGTCTTTTTTTAGCATAAAACACAACAAAAGATAGCCAGCAGTAGATAAAAAGGTAATACTAGTGTAGGCATAGGAGGTATTTAAAATACCTATTATAAATAAATGGACGATCAGTATGACGCTTATGTAGAACTGGTAGAGACTTAGGGGATTGTTTTTGATCAGGTATTTGAGGGAGAAATAGGTAAAAACACAGGCATAAGGAATGCAAATGAAAAAGAGTACCTCTTCTAAAGGTAGGTTGGCAAAGTAAATGCCGGTGAGGTAGTCAGGGTTGAAGCCCCAGACACCAGCCTCTGTGAATTTATAATCCCAGATCAGAAAAATAGTTGCTACTATGATGTTGGCTGGAAAAAAATATTTCCATTCTTTGTAAAAAGGTTGTTTGGGGTAGAAACTCGCAATAAAGGGAATGAGGATGCATCCCAAATCAATCAGTAAATAGGTGAGTGATTTCATTTTTTGTGGTATTTCGCTGGAACATACAACATACCAAAACATTCTCCATCTTCTTTTCCTAAGTGTTTGTGGTGTACTTTATGGGCTTTCCTCAAAGCAACTAGGTAGGGGATTTTGGTATTTTTGAACCACTTGAAACGCTGATGGATCAACACGTCGTGTACTAAAAAATAGGCTATGCCATAAAACAGAATCCCCAAGCCAAAAAAGAACAATATGTTGATGGATGGAATGGTGCCAAAATAGAACAGCATGATACTGGGTGTGGCGAAGATGACAAAGAACCAGTCGTTTTTTTCAAACACAGACTGATACCTTGGTTGGTGGTGGTCTTTGTGCAGGTACCAAAGCAAACCATGCATGATGAACTTATGTGTACACCATGTCACTACTTCCATTAGGAAAAAAGTAACTAGAGTTGTACCGATATAAAGCAGGTAGATCATCAGTTGATATTGTTTGTAGCTTTGGTTACGTTTTTCAGGATAAGTTCCTGATAGTTTTCCGGTAGTCCTGAATTGGCAATATGTTTTTTGATATAGAATGAATCCGAAACCATATCATCGTGATAACCCAATATGTAGGGGATTTCACTTTGAACCAATACACGTACATACCTGGCTTCTATTGAATCAGGGTCTTTTTGGATAATGGATTCCAACTGTTTTTTTCCTGTTTGAAAATATTTCAGTTTGCTCGTAGGCCACATAGTGTATTGGGCTTTTTGCATTATGGCTGAAGCCAGGTAAGGCTGAGCCTTATCGCAAGGTATATTGTCCAATAAGTCAATAAATTGATTCAATTGTTCTTCTGTTTTTATATTATGATATTCTGACCTTACAGATTCCATTTTCACACAGTCTGGCGTGTTGAATAGTCCTATGAGAAAAAAAAGTACGATCTGCATGATAAAACAATCGGATATTTGAGACTATCAAAATTACCGATTTCATTTGATTCATCCATGCCTCCATGTTTCAAATTGCTTTTGCCTTTATATTCCACTCTTTTTTCTTGCTATTGTTAGAGTAGGTTTAATTTATAACTCACAAATGACCTAGCAAGGAGCATCAGTTTAGTAGGATTACTTATTCGTATTCTGCTGGCTTTTATCTCTTCAATATTGGCTTTTGATATTTTAATAAGTAATTTTTTGTAATAAATGTAAGCTGTATAAACTCCGAATTTTGCTACTATGGGCAATTGAACAATACCCGAATAAGCCTCTTCAAAATCATTGGCGATCTCTGTGATGATTTCTGTTTTTGTATTTTCTTTTAGAGCCTTACCTTTTAAGTGTGGGAAGTATGATCTGTTGAGCAATTCTGAATCGTCTTTTAAATCTCTTAAAAAATTCACTTTTTGGAATGCACTGCCAAGCTTCATGGCTGGTTTTTTTAATTTGATGTACTTCTTTTGATTGCCTTGCACAAATACCTTAAGGCACATAAGCCCTACCACATCAGCTGAACCATAGATATAAGTTTCATATTCTAGTTTGGTGTTGTAATTTTCTTTATACAAGTCAGCTCGCATGCTGGAGAGAAAGGCTTCAATCAGTTCATAGTCTATGTTGTATTTATGTACTACCTCCTGAAATGCATTGAGGATTGGGTTTAAGCTTATTTTTCTTTTTAATGCGTTTCTCAGGTCTTCTTCAAATTCATTGAGTAAAAGTTCTTTGTCAAAGTCATGAAATGAATCTACTATTTCGTCTGTGAGCCGTACAAAGCCATAAATGGCATGAATAGCTCCTTGTATTTTGGGAGAAAGCATTTTTACCGCCAGTGAGAATGAAGTGCTGTAAACCGAGGTTACGTTTTTACTACACTGCATAGACATTTGATCAAATAGAGCTTTCATATTGTATATTCTTTAATAACAAGATCTGATACTAATTTTCCTGAAATGAGGGCAGGAGGCACCCCAGGGCCCGGTACAGTCAGCTGACCTGTGAAATATAGATTTTTAACCTTTTTGCTTTTGATGCCTGGCCTCAAAAAGGCTGTTTGCATCAATGTGTTCGCCAGACCATAAGCATTGCCTTTAAAGGAATTGTAGTCATCTTTGAAATCCTGAACGCAATACGATTTCTTAAATAAGATATCGTCCCTCAGATTTTGGTCGGTTAGCTGCTCTAGTCTGGTCAAAATAATATTGAAGTACTTATCTCGGATGGTTTCTGAGTCCTCAAGATCCGGCGCTATTGGGATCAGGAAAGTAGCAGCTTCATTGCCCTCAGGTGCAACATCTCCGTCTGTTATACTCGGAAAACTTGCATAGAAAAGCGGTTCTTTAGGCCAACTTGGGTTGTCATAAATCTCAACGGCATGGTCATCAAAAGACGAGTCAAAAAACAGCGTATGGTGCAATACATTTTTGAGTTTTTTAGAAAAACCAACATAGAAGAGCAATGACGATGGTGCCATCGTTTTTTTGTTCCAGTAGCTGTCGGAATAAGCCTGGTAACCCTTAGGCAGTAGGCTTTCTGAATGTTTGTAGTCAGCACCGGAAATAAGGATGTCAACGGGTTTTTTTTCGCCGTTTGTTACAATGCTTTCCACTTGTCCTTTTTTGCTGACATGAATGGCAGAGATAGGACTATTGTGGTGGAAGACTACTCCCAGCTCCTTTGCTAGTCGGACAATACCGTCCACAACAGATTTCATTCCTCCTTTTGGATACCATGTGCCCAATCCAAAATCGGCATGGTTCATAAAGCTATAAAATGACGGAGTATTCGATGGTTTGGCCCCTAAAAACAGCACAGGAAATTCTAGGATTTGGCGGAGTTTTTCGTTCTTGAATTTTTTACTTACGACATCTCTAATGGTAAATACAAATTGCTTCAACTCCGAAATAGTTTCTTTGGTGACCAACTCCATCGGACTGAGACCGGGTTTATAAACCAAGTCATTTATGGCTATGTTATAGTTGCTTTTTGCTTTGTCGAGAAACTGTAAGAGTTTTTGTGCTGATCCGGGTTCAATTGATTCGAAGGTCTTGAGTATTTTATCAATCGACCCATCAATATCTACAAAGTCATTTTCTCCAAAATAGACTCGATACCCCGGGTCAAGTAATTCTAATTGATAATAATCTGCTGTTTTTCTATTAAGGTCATGAAAGAAACGGTCAAAAACATCTGGCATCCAATACCAGGTAGGTCCCATGTCAAATTTGAATTCTCCATTGACATATTGCTGGGCTCGACCTCCCAATTGCTCATTTTTTTCGAATACTTCTACTTCGTATCCGCTATGCGCCAAATGGCAAGCTGCTGATAGAGAAGAAAAACCGGAACCTATGATGCTTACCTTTTGTTTCATTTTGTTTATCAATAATAAGATATTATTAAACAAATAACAAATTAATCTTCTTGACTGAGCATTTAAGTTATATGATTTGCTTTATCAACTCTATTGGGTTTTCGTGCATTACAATATTAGGAGGTAGCTTATTTGCATCGAGATGCGCAGTATTGTTGCCAAGAATATGGAGCCGTTCATTCCTCCTTGTAAGGATTGAATCGTAAAATTCTGTGAGGTAGGTCTGTGCGTTGTTTTTGCTTGGCTCTACTGTGAAGTAGCTGATAAACACCACCTTCTTGAATACTTTTTGTATTTCTTGTAAATTTTCTACAGGAAGGTTTTCGCCCAAATAGATTGATTGGCATCCTTTCAATGTAAGTTCATAGTGAATATAAAGTAATCCAATATCATGCATTTCATTGAGTGGAAGGAAGAGTACATATGTTTTGTCCGTATTTGAGTTTTGGCCTACGGCTTTTTCAATGTTGGTTAGAATCTTTTGCTTAATTAGTGTCGATATAAAGTGTTCGTGTGCAGGTAGGATCGTGTTGCTTGTCCAGAGCAAGCCTATATGTCCTGAAAAGTGTATTTGGCCAATAGCTGAGAATAGGTGTCGTCAAAAAGCTGCTGGTCAAAATTGAGCATGGCTAATTTAAAAGTATTGATTGTGTTTAGGATGTCACCATCTATTGTTGTTAGATCTCTTACTTTGATGGATATTTCATCCTCTTCCAGTAGAGCAAGTTTGGAGATTTTATGACCATTTTCAAGTAGTAATGCTATGTTTAATACTTTTTGAAGACTTTTTAGGTCATAAGTTCGAATGTTGGTATCGGATCTTTTGGGTTGGAAAAGGTTGTACCGCTTTTCCCAGATCCTGATGGTATGAGCTTTTACACCACTGAGGTTTTCTAAGTCTTTGATAGAAAAGGATGTTTTGATGCTCATTCGTTTTGTTAATTCATTTCAGTTCAAAGCTAAACAAAAAACAGATTTTATGTTCTGAGAAAATTTGAAATTAAGATTTACTATTGTTTTACTAATACTTTATCAGTAGGGAAGAGGGATCTTAATGGGAGTAAACCAAAACCCAAAACTGAAAGATTGTTGCCTTTCCTCAACCTGCTACAACTTCTTCTCTATTTTTTCTATTGTATTCCAATTTCGAGTGGTAATGTCCTTTCCAAAATGTTTTTCTAAAGCTTCCATGGCTTTAGGAGTCTGGGAAACAGAAAGGTCTAAAATGCTTAGAATGTTTTTATCCCTTTTGCTTATTATTTTATAGGAGCCATCTTCACTTGTCCAAGGTAGTTTCAAATCGGATTTTGTGTCACTTTTTAAAAATGAAATGTACAGTCGTATGTCTTTAGTAAGGGTTACCTTTTCAAAAGGTTGGGATAGAAACAGGTCATGGATGGTTTCGGTTGTCCTTACTATCGTTGGAATGGGAAAATGAAAATGATTTTCCAAATGAGTGCAAATGGTGTTTTCAATATCGTCTGTGTTACCAACTTTTGCCTCAAATATAATATTACCCGAATTCAAAATAGTGGTGATATTCTCAAAGCCTATTTGCTCGAATTCAGTTCTTAGCTCAGCCATAGGTACTTTATGATGACCGCCCACATTGATACCTCGTAGCAGAGCAATGTATTTCACTTTTTCGTTTTGTACTTTCATTGGTTTTTAGTGGTTAAGGTAGAGTCAATCTTTTGGTCCAACCCAGGCAAATGGATTATATGCCACTTCCCATAAGTGTCCATCTAGGTCTTTGAAATAGCAGTGAAAGCCTCCCCAACCTGCTTTTTGAGGTTGTTTAACCAAAGTTGCTCCCGCTTTAATGGCTTGGTTTAAAACTTCTGAAACCTCCTTTTCTGATGACACATTGTGGGCCAAGTTGATGCCACTATAGCCACTTCCTATAGAATTTACCCCTGCGTCTTTGGCTAAGCTATCTCGATTTGAAAGCCCTAGCCACGTCCCGTTTAAGTTGAAAAAAGCAACTCCTGGTGGGGAGTCAAGCATTGGTAATCCGAGTCCATCGCGATAAAATTTTATTGAGGCTTCTAAATCATTAACCCCTAGCGATACCATGCTTATTCT
>CAXBNB010000079.1:0-10042 GCA_963976505.1 uncultured Reichenbachiellaceae bacterium | reverse complement strand
CAGCCAAGAACAAGGCAGTTTGTGCCATCATTCGCCAGACTCCAAATCAACCTCTTTATGATGGGTTGGTAGAAGATCAACTCATTTCATTCACACTTCATAATTTTAAAAATGATGGTGATTTTACTTGGCCATTATTATTTCCTATGGTAAAAACTGCCGTAAGGTCTATGGATGCCATTCAGGAATTTACTGAGCAAAAATTAGAAACAAAAATCAATCGTTTTGTTGTTTCTGGAGCGTCTAAGCGTGGCTGGACGACCTGGCTCACTGGCGCCAATGATGCCAGAGTGGAAGCTATTGCTCCGATGGTAATCGACGTGCTCAATATGCCTGTGAGTCTAAACTATCAGATTGAAGTTTGGAAAGAATACAGCATCCAGATTGAGGATTATGTGAAATTGGAGATACCACAGCAAGTACATACAGAGGCTGGTGATGCCATCACCAAAATGGTCGACCCATATTCTTATAGAGAAAAACTAACCATGCCCAAAATGATCATCATCGGCACTATAGATGAATACTGGCCAGTAGATGCAATCAAAAACTATATTGATAGTATCCCAGGACAAAACTTTATTCAGTATGTACCAAATGCTGGTCATGGGTTGGGCGACAAGACACAAGCACTACAGGCTGTAAGCTCTTTTTTCAGCACAACTCTTCAGAAAAAAGCTCACCCTGTTTGTGGTTGGAAAATCAATGAAGAAAATGCAAAAATCAACCTGACCGCTATTGCTTCGCCAGATCGATTGAAAGGCGCATTGCTATGGAGTGCAGACTCTGAAGACAGGGATTTTAGGGATGAAGAATGGACCAGTCAGGATTTGTCTGTAGCAAACATTGAAAACGTAGAAACTACAATTGACTACCCTAAATCTGGGTTCAAAGCATTTTACATTGATTTGAAATACACAGACCCTATTGGAGATGGATATGTAGAAAGCACAAGAATGTTCGTGACAGACAGTAAGAAAGTGTATGTCAAGTAAATATCCCTCTTGAAAAAAAATAGAATCAACCCTTTTATCCAATTCACAATGAAAAGTAGCGCAATAGGATTTCAATTGGTTTGGAGTTTGGTCATAGCCATGACCTTCTCCTGCTTATCCAAACAAGAAATATCTGTATTGAAATACTATAACTATGACACTTCACTTCCTTTAGAAGATTCCACCAGATTGGTAGCAGACAGTGTAAGCTATAAGTTGTATGAAATAGGATATACCAGCACCCACAACAAGAGAGTGGATGCTTTGTTGACCATTCCCAAGGCAGAAAAACAACCCATGCCGGTTGTCATTCTGCTTCATGGAAAGGGAGATAGAAAAACTGTAGATTACATCGAATTTGGACATCAATATTTGGTTGACCATGGATATGCAGTATTGCGCATTGACATAGCCAATCATGGGGTGAGAAAAGAAAAGGATTACAAATTCAACCTTACAGATGGATACCGTTATTGGACCAGGGACATCATCACTCAAACGGTTTTTGATTTGAGAAGGGCAATTGACCTATTAGAAATCAGAGATGATGTTGACGCAAATAAAATAGGTTATTACGGGATCAGTTTGGGAGGAATTATCGGGACAATATTTTGCGGAGTAGATGACAGGGTAAAAGCCCCTGTCATCGCTTTGGCAGGAGGAAACCTTAGTCTTATGTTTGGATTAGATGCCCTTAAGGATGACACCAAGGACTTCTTTAGCATCATCGATCCTATCAATTTTGTGGAAAACATCCAGCCTCGTCCATTTCTGATGATCAATTCCGAAAATGATGAAATCATTGATCCAATTACTAGTAAATTACTTTTTAGCAAAGCAAACGAGCCAAAAGAAATCAAATGGTATCCGTCCAAACATAGGGACTTACCAATTGACAAAGCTTTTGGAGATGGGGTAGAATGGTACAAAAAGCACCTTTGATTCGTTCAAAATGAAAACTCATAAATTTGTTGTATGTGCCACTTTATTTCTCTTAATATGTGTCAATAAATCGAGTTTTGCACAAAGTAAATTACTCAAACCAAAAAATGGCAATACCTATGTCATAGCACATAGAGGAGCGCATATTGGAATTCCTGAAAATACCTTGGCTGCATATCAAAAAGCCATTGACCTTGGTTGTGACTTCATTGAAATAGATGTCAGGACTACAAAAGACAACAAATTTGTCAGCATCCACAATTCTACCATTGATGCCTATGTTAATGGTAAAACAGGAAAAGTAAGGGACTTTACTTTAATGGAATTACTTAAATTGGATATAGGTTCAAAAATTGGAAAAGAATGGAAAAGCACCAGAATCCCTATTTTTGAAGACATTTTAAAACTCTGCCAAGGTAAAATAGGCATCTATCTAGACCTAAAAGATGCTGACCCAAGAGATTTGATAAAGATTATCAAAAAATATGAGATGGAAGAAAACATTGTCTGGTACCTGCCGGCATCAGCAAAGAAGTTGCTTATGGATATCAAAACCAATTGTAGCACTTGCCTGATCATGCCAGACCCAGGGCAAGAAGAAAACATCAAACGAGTTTTAGATTTATTCGAACCTAAATTCTTGGCAAGTGATATGGGTAACATTTCAAATTCTTATATCGAACAAGCGCATCAAAATCAGGTTAAAGTGTTCGTAGATGATGATGAAGACAATCCCAACAAATGGCAACAAGAGTGGCAAACACTTATAGACATGAGCGTTGATGGTATCCAAACCGACCAACCAGAAGCTTTGATCTCTTTTATCAAAAGCGTGAATTAACCCAATTATGAAAGCAAAGATTTTAAAACTAGTCAAATACACTTTTTTCCTGATACTGGTATTGGTATTCGTCGTATTGTTAAAATCTACAGGTCCAGGTTTATGGAATTATTTTGTAACGTATCCAAAACTTGAAAAAGAAATCACAGAATTCAGGCTGAAGTATAAAAAACCAAAGCAATACATTGGTATTCAATCTCATAAAGGAGTGATTCATTCCCACTCCTACTGGTCACACGATAGCAGAGGGCTTCTTCCTGAAATACTAACTGCAGCAAAAAAAGCAGAACTTGAATTTATCTTTCTCTCAGATCACCCACATGGGAAACTAGACGTTTATCCCCGTGGATTTCATGGCAACTTCGATGGTGTAATCATTGAGTCTGGTACTGAATATAGTTCTGGATTCATGGTCAACCCATTTGACAGTGTGGTTTTAGATTGGAAAAAAGGTGAAACCCAAATCATTCATGATATAGTCGCAAATGGTGGCTTAGCGACTTATGTACATTCTGAAAAACCTCATCCTTGGGGCAACCCAGATTATCAAGCCATGGAAATTTACAATATCCATACTGATGTATTGGATGAAAATGGCATAGGTCCTCTATTAATCAACAATGCCATTAATGGAGGAAAATATATGAGTTGGTGCTACAGAGAATTTTACGATGACCAAACTAAAATTCATTCCCTTTGGGATTCATTGAATCAAAATCGAAGAATAGTAGGTGTAGGTGCTGTGGATGCACACAACAACCACAACTTTAGGGCCAGATATCTTGACAGTGGACTTGTCGAATGGGTTGGTCCTAATGCTGATACTATTTCCATTGAAGAAGAAAATTGGCTGGACAAAATATTGTTGGGAGAACCAGATAAATATGGGTGGTCATTTAGATGGGACCTAGATTCATATTTCGATTCTTTCAACCACGTAAGCAATCAGGTCTTTTGCGACACTTTTTCTAATGTAAACATTAAAGACAATATCATCAAAGGGCATCTTTTTGTCTCATTCGAAAGCCTAGTTAAGGCCAAGGGTTTTCAATATTTTGCTATAAATGAAAACGATAGTGTTACCGCTATTTTAGGTGATTCGGTTTCAATAGAAAATGCACCAATATTGAGGGCTTCTTCCCCCTATCCAGTCAAATTCCAGTTATTTAAAAATGGTGTCATCATAGATGAAAAAGAAAATGCGTACGACTATGGATTTGCAACCAACAGTCAACCTGGAAATTACAGGATTACGGCTAGCATTTATTTCGATAACAAATGGACGACCTGGGTGCTGACTAACTCTATTTACGTCCATTAAACCATGAACAAAGCATGTTTAAGAAGATAGCTAAATTCCTTATCATCACCATTGTATCGTTGCTTGTATTGGCATACTTCTATTTGGTTTATCCATTTTGGGGAATGCCATTCAATGAACAACGACACGGAAATCCCCCATTGACACCAGCCTGGGCCTTGGAATGCTGGCTCTGGGAAGATGATGTAAATACTGCGGATTATGTGGATGAGTTATTGACCGGATATGCGGAACACGACATTCCAGTGCGAACTATAATACTGGACAGCCCTTGGAGTTACAGGTACAATGACTTTGATATTGATACCACACTCTACCCAAATCCCGATCAATGGTTTCGAAAAATGGAAAATGATGGTTATCGGGTAGTACTTTGGATGACGTCTATGGTCAACAGCTACAACAAAGGGCTCAAACTAGAAAAATCTGAAGACTGGTACATTAAAGCTAAAGACAATGGGTACCTCGCCAATGAAGGAACTGAGAACAAATGGTGGAAAGGCAAAGGCGGATTTATCGATTACTCCAACCCTGAAGCCATGAAATGGTGGCGAGGCATGCAGCAAAGGGTTTTTGATTTGGGAATAGATGGCTGGAAACTCGATGGTGCAGCCACATTGTTTTGGAAAAAATTAGGACCACTTCCCATTTTCTACAACGAGACAGCATCCGGATGGATGACCACTCGTGAGTACATGGATCATTATTATAGAGATGAATACAGCCATGGCCTAACACAAAACCCTGAGTTCGTTACACTGTCAAGAGCGATGGACAGAGGTTTTCACCCAGAAGGGTTCTCCCCTCTTGATGCATCACCAGTAAACTGGGTTGGAGATCAGGAACATAAATGGATCACCAATGAAATGATTGAAGAAGATGATGAAAAGAAAGTGGATATTGCCATGGAAGGTGTGCAAGGATTCGAGTCTGCCATAGACAACATCCTCAAAAGTGCTGAGCTTGGCTATAGCATTATCGGCTCAGATGTTGCTGGGTTTTCTGGCGGAACTATTCCACCCAGACTGTACATCAGATGGACACAATTTTCAACCTACGGCAACACCGGCTCCGGCGCGTCAGTCACTGGGAATATTCTTGGCTCCACACAGAACTCATTCCCTACATGTATCATTATGTAGTTACTGCCAATCAAGGCGGAACCAGACTTCAAACTCCTACGAAAGGAAAATACCATTACATGTTCGGAAACAATCTTTTGATCGCTCCCATTTACAAAGACGAATTGCAAAATGAAGTCCAGTTACCAGAAGGAAAATGGAGATATTGGTTTGACGACAACAAGGTCATTGAAGGGCCAGCCAGATTCGAACAGGAATTTCCACTAGATAAATACCCCATTTTTGTAAAAGAAGGTTCGATAATCCCTATGGACATCAAAAGATCATATACAGCAATCGGAAATGAAGAAGATGAAGGTTATTTGACTTTCTTAGTTTATCCAGACCAAGGTCAAAATTCTTTTGAAGTTTTTAGAGAAAAATCTAATAGTACGACACTCAAGTATGCAAACAAAAATGACGTTTTAAATATTGATATAATAGGTGAAAAATGTCCTCATATATTAAAAATTGCCATGGACAAAAAACCTAAAAGTGTTAAATTGGATGGCAAAGACCTTATGGAAAACACCGACTACCAATATGAATATCGAACCAAAAAATTAACGATTAAAACCAATAACTATAAAGATGGTAGTTATCAGATCACTCTTTAGGTTATCACATTATGAAAACAAGAACAATCACACAAAACCCCAATCCTTATGAAAATTAAACTGCCAATTTTTCTGGCTGCATGTCTAATTTGCTTAATTAGTTGTAGTAAAAAAGCCACTGATCCGAACAGGACGATGGAAGCCCCATCAGGATATATGAATGAAACCTTCTTAAAGATTTCCTATGCCTTAGGAATGCTCGACCTGATAGAAGCAAAACCTGGTGTGCCTGATGACATCCAAGAAATAAAGAATATTGAATACAAAAAAGTAGATACAGTTTCCCTCCAACTTGATTTATACAAATCAAAAAGTCTCAAAAAACCTGCACCGGTTATGATTTTCATTCATGGAGGGGCATGGAAATCAGGCAAACGATCAGACTACTTGAGTTACTTGGTGGCCTATGCCAAAAAAGGGTATGTTACAGTAACAGTATCGTATCGATTGGCTAAAGTAGCCAAGTTCCCTGCAGCTGTGCAAGATGTCAACTGTGCAGTGCAGTGGGTTAGAGACCATGCTGATGAGTACGGCATTGATGCGAATAGAATCGTATTGATTGGTGGTTCGGCAGGTGGTCACCTGTCTATGATGGCAGGTTATGCAGAGGACGAGCCTTTGTTCAATGAAGGTTGTTCCGCTCAAAATTCAGGTAAAGTAAAAGCAGTGATTAACCTCTATGGAGTAGCTGACCTCACTACCTCTGAATCTAAAATCAGAAAAGAGCCCTTAAATTTTATAGGAGCCAATTATGATGAAAAACCAGAAATGTACAAAATGGCTTCTCCTAGATTTTTTATTACTTCAGACGACCCTCCCACTTTGACTTTTCATGGAACCATTGATTCGATCGTTCCAGTCAGTCAATCAGATTCTCTTGACATTTGGCTGAAAGAAGCAGGAATATCACATGATTACCATAAATTAAAAGGTTGGCCTCACACCATGGATTTGGCTGTTAAAGTAAATGAGTATTGCCGGTTTTATATTGATGAATTTCTTGCCAAACATCTGTAATTTTTTCACTCTAAGAAACACATAAAAAAAGTCATTCCCATATGGGAATGACTTTTTTTATGTGCTTCTTATTTTAGAAATCTTACCAAGGCATTCCAGTACCTTGTAAAATCCATGGTTTTGACCATGCACTATTCTGAGGATCAGCCTCATTAAAAACAGTTGTTTCTAAATTTGCAATAGCAGCTTTTGCATTGGCTTCATTATAAAATTCCTCATCTAAAGGAAAATAGAATCTAACTGGAATAGCCTGTCTTTTCACCCATTGACCTGTCTGTAAATCTGGAAAACCAGTCCTACGGTAATCGAACCATGATTCGGTGGCATGAGCCCAAGACGATATCCATTTTTGATTGATAATTTGTTCTTGCGTAGCGTCATAAGCTACACCCGTTTCAGTCATATAATCATCATATTCGCTTCCTATACCCCAGGCTTCAAATGATGCTTCTATACCTGCATTGTAATAGTCTTCGGCATTACCAATCCAACCATTAAGTGCCGCTTCTGCCAGAATAAAATTAACTTCTGCAGCAGTAATTAATCTCGCTTTGAGATTGCTTCCTGAAGCTTCTGTGAATTGACTGTTCATCCAAGATACGTGAGGGTTATTAGATGCCTGATTCAAATCAGGACTCATGTTAAATGCAGAAGGAGTCTGTAGTGCTGCTGGTGGCATTCCCACAAAATCAGCACTTGTATTCAAAGGAATTCCAAAATCAGCTTCATAGTCATCTACAAGATTTCTTGAAACTGATCTAACCCCATTGGCTATTACATCAGTACTATTATTGTCTTCAATTACTTCAATAGGAATTTCTACTCTTGCAGCCCATTGATCTAATCTCGGATCGTTTAACAACTTCATGGCATCTACTAGAGTAGCACACATCTTCACTCTCCTGAAGTCAGTTCCATTTCCAGTGTCATACACATAATTTTTAGGCCATGAATTAGATGAGTTAGCTCCTACATAATCCATATTGGCATCATCGTTAGCTGATGTAATAATAGGATATGTTGCAGGGTCTCCTACAATTTTAGCGATTCCAGTCTGGGCAGTGCCAGGATCTTTCACAGACAACCTCATGTAATACCTCAAAGCCAAAGAGTTGGCAAATTTCCTCCAATTGGAAGGGCTGCCTTCATATATTATATCTTGAGTTTTATTAATATAATTGTATTCACTTTCATTTTTTGACAACAGCGTATTAGCTGTTTCCAAATCAGCAATAATTCCACTAATAATATCCTGTTGGCGGTCAAATTTAGGCTCTCTAAATTTATCATCATCTCCCAATAATGCCTCCGAATATGGAGCATCACCGTACAAATCAGTAATCAGACCAAATACATAGGACTTCATGACCAAACCCACTCCCATTGCAAATTCATAACCCAATTCTTCAGATTTTGAATACATATCTTGGTTGTTGCCCAAAATCCTATAATACCCATTCCATCCCTGACTGGATGAAGTCCAGTCATAGGAATTATGACTTCCACCCCATCCATCTTTTTGGGTATGTTGCATAACGCCTGCTAAATCACCATAGCCCAAATTGACTACTGAAGTACTTGCTCCACTCAACACAGTAGCCATCAATAGATAGGGATCTGTAGCCTCAGGATCTGGTCCATTGGGATTGATGTTCAATTCATCTAAGTCTTTACATGAAAACACCATCGTTAACATCAAGCCTACTATAATTAATATTTTATTTTTTATGAAATACATGATCTTCTAATTTTAGTAATTAAAATGTTAAATTTAGTTTCACTCCAATAGGGAATACCCATGGCTCTACGTTGTACCTTTCAACACCCTGAGAAAAACTAGATGAATTAGCCTGAAATGCTCTTTCAGGATCTATTCCATTTTTGCCCTTTGTCCACAAAATTACATTTCTAGTATATACCGAAACATTGGCACTTTGAATTTTCAATTTATTGGTAAAAGTGGTAGGAAGTCTATATCCGATAGACAGCTCTCTCAATTTTATAAAGTCAGCATCAAACATGGATGGAGAACCGAATCCCCAAGGATAACTTACTATATAAGGAAGTACCAAGGTACCAGATTCTCCAAGGTTTTCAACATACACATCATCTTCGAAATCGTCAGGAGTATCGGCTCCAGCAGTTTGCTGTACACCTGGGATAAAGTAACCGTCATTGACAACTTTTCCACTAAAGTTTTCTGGCAAACCACCAGTTTCTTTTGTTAACCCACCAACTATATGGAATCCATTCCTGATATATTGGTCTTCATTTTCTTTCAACCAGGCACTTAGTTCAGCACCTTCTAAACCATTAGGGTTGATTGCTTTATCCAACCATAGTTGCGAACTAGCATCTTCAGTACTATACCTATAAGTCTGAGATTGATATTGTCCTCCTTTTCTCCAGTCAAAAGTCATACTCAAACTGAAATTTTTCCAAGTTAAGCTTGACTGCATGCCCAATATAAAATCAGGATTAAAGTTGCCTACTTTATTTCTAGTATCGGCAGACTGGATGTCTTGCCATTCAGAATCACCTCCACCTACAATAGGATACTGATAGTAAGGTGAACTAGGATCTTCAACTACCACCATTTTCGCATCATAAATATCACCTATAGTTTCACCTACATACGTTCTGGCACGAGATCTTGCTTCGCTCCAAAATTCATAAAATTCAACTCCTTCTGCTAATTCTAATATTTTAGTTCTGTTTCTAGATAAATTCATGCTTACATCCCAAGACCAATCATTGTTCTTGATAGGCGTGCCTCCTAGCATTAGCTCCCAACCGCTACTCTGTATCAAACCTGCATTTATATTGTTAGCAGTGTACTTTGAAGAACCAGGTGTTGGAATTTGTAAAACTTGGTTTTTATTATCCAAAGTGTAGTATGTACCCTCAAACCTCAAACGGTTACCAAGGAATTTAGCTTCGACTCCAGCCTCCAATGAAGTGGCTATCTCTGGCTTTAAATCTGGAATCAAACGAGTAGTTGAATAAGTTAACATGGTAGCGTCTCCCCATTGACCATTTGAGCCATACACTGCATTCAAATTATAAGGACTTGTGTCATTTCCAACCTTAGCCCATCCACCTCTTAATTTGATCATATCAACATTTCCTCCCATATCAAATACCTCATCAAGCAAAAGCAAATTGGTGCTAGCACTATTTTTCATCTT
>CAXBNB010000078.1:0-10215 GCA_963976505.1 uncultured Reichenbachiellaceae bacterium | reverse complement strand
CCATAGAAACATACTGCCATACATCTCGACTAAAGTCAATAAGGATGGTGTTGATTCTTTTCAGGTTATCAAATAAAGCAGCAAGGTTGTCATAATGTTCGATTTGGGTTGTTGGATAGCTTCTATCTAACCCTAGTGTATCGTTGACGAATTTTTTAGCAAAGCTGTTCCAGTCGATTTTAGGATAAGCGACATGGTGGGCATTCATATTGCCTGTAGCCCCTCCAAATTTTGCTGAATAAGGAATTGCTTTCAACGTGTTGATCTGTACGGATAATCTTTCGCAAAAAACAAGTAGCTCTTTTCCTAAAGTGGTAGGAGAAGCTGGTTGTCCGTGAGTTTTAGCCAACATCGGAATGTCTTTCCACTCTCTCGCCAATCCATTCAATTGTTCCAGCACCTGATTCAATTGTGGTAAAAACTTTTCATTCAATGCATCCTTCATTTGCAATGGAACGGATGTATTGTTGATGTCTTGTGAAGTCAACCCGAAGTGAATAAATTCTTTGAATTCGGATAGCCCCAAATCATCAAATTTTTCTTTCAAAAAATACTCCACTGCTTTTACATCATGGTTGGTAGTTTTTTCAACTTCCTTGATAGACAATGCATCTTCTTCGGAAAAGTCAGAAACAATTTTCTGCAGTGCAAGAAAGATCTTTTCATCAATACCCGCCAACTGAGACAGTGGAAGTTTACACAAAGCAATAAAATACTCCACCTCTACATGCACACGATTTTTGATCAATCCGTATTCTGAAAAGTACTGCGCCAGTTCAATGGTGTTTCTGCGATATCTGCCATCTACTGGTGAAATGGCCGTAAGAGTATTTAAATCCATGTGTATTGAAAATAATGAAGGCGCAAAATTAGTGAATTTGAAGCACTAAATTTTAATAGCTTTTTATTTTATGGTTACATTTTCTGATTGTAAATTCCAGCATGTTCAAATTTCAATATGAAAATCTCATCAGATTCGCCACGAACCTATTCGTAAAGGCAGGATTGCCAAAAGATCGAGCGGCGGTTATTGCAAGCACATTGGTGGAATCCGATCTCATGGGGCATAGTACTCATGGTTTGGCTTTGCTGTCTCCCTATTTAGAAAGTGCAACAAAAGGACAAATGAAATTATCTGGTGATCCTGAAAATATTCGAGATACAGGTGCCAGCATAGCCTGGGATGGGCAGTATTTACCAGGCCCTTGGTTGGTGCATCAGGCAATAGATTTGGCTTTTGAAAGAATCAAAAAACACCCAGTGGTCACTATGACCATTCAAAAAAGTCACCATATTGGGTGCCTGGCTACATATCCTGAACGTGCAACAGAAAAGGGATTGATGATGTTGCTGTCGTGTTCTGATCCTATCAATGCTACCGTAGCTCCATTTGGTGGATTAGAGGGTGTATACAGTCCAAACCCTCTGGCTATTGGGTTTCCTACTGAAGGGCAGCCTGTTATTATCGACATTAGTATGTCCAGTACCGCCAACGGATTGATCAATCAAAGCCATGCTCAGGGGAAAAAGCTACCCCATCCATGGCTTCAAGACGGCAAAGGCGAAGTAACAGATGATCCTGCCTCCTTTATGAAAGATCCTCCTGCTACAATATTGCCTTTGGGAGGTCAGGATACCGGCTATAAAGGTTTTGGTCTTGGATTACTAGTAGAAATGCTAACTTCTGGACTTGGTGGACATGGTCGTGCCGATTCACCATCTGAATGGGGTGCTTCAGTCTTTTTGCAAATCATCGATCCTGAAGGTTTTGGTGGTTTAGAAAACTTCAAAAGACAAGCACAGTTTTTAGCTGAAGCCAACCTTTCGAGTAAACCTATTGACCCAAGCAATCCTGTTCGTCTGCCTGGCCATCGCGCAATGAATCTTCGTGACAAACAAAAAATGGAAGGGGTGCAATTGAACCCTCCTATTGTTCAGTCATTGGAAAAATGGAGTGAAAAACTGGACGTGAAAATGCCTGAGTAAAAAACTCGTGCTAAAAAAAACGATAGTTAATTACGGCATTGAAAAAAGTACTGATTACGGATGGTTGTATGAATATACTAAATACAACTCCAAACAACGCCCCAACCAAGTGTGCATGGTGGTTCACATTGTCTGCCATACGTCTTCCTTCATAGTAGGAATAGATAAGGTACAAAGTACCCAAAATAAACCCTGGAATACAAATGATGCCATAAAGGCATATCGGATTGGTTGGCAAAAAGAGGATGCTACTAAATACCACTGCTGATACTCCACCAGATGCTCCAAGAGAATTATAGTGTATGTGGTCTTTGTGCTTCAAAATGGATGGAATGTCTGAAACAATAATGCCTATCAGGTAGAGTGCTAAAAAATAATAAGGACCACTAGACCCAAGAATATAGCTGTACATATCCTCTATCAATCTTCCAAAAAAGAAGAATGTGAACATGTTAAAACCCAAATGCATCCAGTTGGCATGTACAAAGCCTGAACTGATCATGCGATAAAACTGACCATTTTTGGTCACAGCATACGGATTCATCATTAGCCTATGTTGCAGGTCTGGTTTGTTCCAACCAGTCATACTGATGGCAACTGTTACTATGATAATGATGATACTAAATGACATATTCAAAGTCTGTTTTAAATGTATTTATTCTGTATTATTTTTTCCAACACAACAATTTATTTGTCTCGTGCTATTATTGACCTAGCAAACTCCTTCAATTCTACTAAAGATTCCTCAGGTTCATTTAGCTGATTCAGGGTAGAAAAAGCTTTGTCAAAAAACAAATTCATCTTTTCTTCAGACGCTTCTTTTACACCCAATTCATCATACAATTTCTTGACTGCCTTCACCTTTTCTACTGGATCAATTTCTTTGTTTTGAAGCAATAAATTAAGAGTATTTTTTTGATCAGGACTTGCCAGTTCCATTGCTTTGATCAGCAAAAATGTTTTTTTGTTGGAAATAATGTCGCCACCAACCTGCTTACCAAATTTTTCCTGGTCTCCATATACATCCAAGATGTCATCCTTCAACTGAAAACCAATACCCATATGAATCCCGAAATTCCTAAGTTTGGCTGCCTCTTCTTTGGTCATACCTCCTAGCAACCCACCAAGTTCCAGGCTAAAACCGAGCAAAACAGCTGTCTTTAACATGATCATATTGACGTAATCTACCTCCTCTATTTTTTCTTCCGTCTCAAAATTCATATCAAGTTGTTGCCCTTCACAAACCTCTATAGCACATCTGTTGAACTGTTTGAGTATGTACGTAATATCATCCGTCTCAGCATCTAGCAGCAATTCATACGCACAAATTGACATGGTATCACCAGATAATATGGCGGTATTGCTGTTCCATTTTTCATGCACTGTGGTTTTTCCCCTGCGCAATGGTGCATCATCCATGATGTCATCATGCACTAAAGTGAAATTGTGGAATACCTCAACGGCAATAGCAGGTATCAGTATTTTCTTCCAATCATCCTTTTTTATACCATAAGCCAAAAGAGTCAACAATGGGCGCATCCTTTTGCCGCCTAGTGTCAATATATATTCAATAGGCTCATAAAGCTCAGCAGGATATGCTCCAAAATTCAGCTCCTCAATACTTTTATTTAACTCAGAAACTAATATGTCTATATTCTGGTTCGTCTTCATTTTCAACTTCTACAAATTCCAAATCTATTGTACGACGGTTGATGTCCGTCTTAATCACAGCCACTGTCACTTTATCTCCCAGCGTAATTACTTTTTTATTCCTTTTGCCCACCAAGCAATAATTTTTATCATCATATTCGTAGTAGTCATCATCCATATCTGATATGCGTACCATGCCTTCACATTTGGTTTCGGTGATTTCTACGAACACACCCCATTCTGTAATCCCTGAAACTATGCCTTCAAACGGCTTGTTTTCAACAGAAGCCATAAACTCCACTTGTTTGAACTTAATAGAAGCCCTTTCGGCATCAGCGGCACGTTTTTCTCTTTCAGATGAGTGCAAACACAGCTCGTTGTATTCCTTTGGATCAGGGGATTTTTGCTTGTCAATATAGTGCTGCAAAAGTCTATGTACCATCACATCAGGATACCGCCTGATCGGAGAAGTAAAATGTGTGTAATGAGGAAATGCCAATCCAAAATGCATTTTTGGATCGGTTGTATATTTGGCTTTGGCCATGGACCGAATCGCCAAAGATTCCAATACGTTTTGCTCGGGTTTCCCTTTGATGTCATCCATCAATGAATTCAATGAACTGGATACTTTTCCGGGCACCATGTTGAGCTTGTGTCCAAAACGAACAGCAAATTTTGAGAATGCTTCCAATTTTTCAGGATCCGGTGAATCATGTGTTCTATAAACAAATGTATCTTCTCCTTTGTGCAAACTAAAAACATGCTCAGCGACATATTTATTGGCCAAAAGCATAAACTCTTCTACCAACTTATGCGCATCTTTTCTTTCCCTTGGCACTATTCCTAAAGGTTTTCCATTTTCGTCAAGCTGGAATTTCACTTCAACAGTTTCAAAATTGATGGCTCCTTTGATAAACCTTTGTTTCTTAAAAAGTTTAGCTAGGGCATTCAAAGTGTTTATTTCCTCAGCGAAATCGCCTTCATTGGTTTCGATTCTTTCCTGCGCTTCCTCATAAGCAAACCTTCTATCGGAATGAATCACTGTCCTTCCGAACCAATGTTTCTTGATTTCAGCTTCCGGCGTAATTTCAAATACCGCCGCAAAAGTCAATTTGTCCTCATTTGGTCGCAGAGAGCAAACCCCGTTGGATAGTTTTTCGGGAAGCATGGGAATAGTTCTGTCCACCAGATATACTGAAGTAGCTCTTTCTACAGCTTCTTTATCCAAGATAGAATCCGGCTTCACATAATGGGACACATCTGCTATATGCACCCCAATTTCAAAATTGCCATTCTTCAATTTCTTAAGTGAAATAGCATCATCAAAATCTTTGGCATCTACTGGGTCAATGGTGAAAGTAGTAGTTTTCCTAAAATCCTTTCTTTTCTTTATTTCATTGGCATCAATCTCTTCAGGGATTTTTTCTGCCTCTTGCTCTATGTGAGCTGGAAATCTAAATGGCAAATCGAATTCTGCCATGATCGAATGAATTTCGGTTTCATTTTCACCTGCTTTGCCGAGGATTTCCTTTACTACACCAATTGGATTCTTATTGGCGCCACCATGCCATTCATTAATCTTTACGATTACCTTGTCATTGTGCTTAGCCTTTCCGATTTTCTCAGGGTAAACAAATACATCAACATGTATTTTTCTATTGTCGGGCACGACAAATGCATATCGAGGCATGATTTCAATTCGTCCAACGAACTCTTTCTTTTTCCTCTCTATGATGTCAATTACCTTACCCTCTACCTTTTTACCGCTTTTGCTCGATTTGAGTTGGATGGAAACAATGTCTCCATCAATTGCAGATTTAAGGTCTTCGGTTTTTATCCAGACATCTTCCTCTGCATCTTCAGAGATCACATAAGCGAACCTCTTGTTTACGTGATCAACTCTGCCGACAATACTGACGGCCTCTGCCTTGCTGCGGAAAGAGTTGTTACGGAGTTTCAATATTTCATTGTCATCCGCCATGTCCATTACAACATTGAAAGCCAATTCCTTTGATCTCAGGTCTCTAATTCCTGTCTTGTTTATTATTTGTCTTATTGACAGTACTTGGCCAGGGTTGGCCTCAAACAATTGTCTTATTTTTTGTTGAATAAACTCAACCGAAAGTGTTTTTTTCGCTTTGAATTTATCCCCTCTTGATTTCTTTTTTGCCATGTTAATTTTTGTCGTGTAGAATTTCGAAAGGAATCACGACTGTAATACTAATTTCGAAGTGACAGGATTATCCTGATGATTGATTATTTGCTGTGTGCTGTTTTGTTCTATGATTTCCCCCTGATGCATCACCATCACTCTTTCGGCCACAAATTTAATGACAGAAAAATCATGGGAGATAAAAATGTAAGTTAAGTTTAATTTATTTCTCAAAGACACCAACAGCTCCAGAATCTCCAATTTGATCGAAGCATCCAGTGAGGATACCGCTTCATCAAATATAATCAGTTGGGGTTTGGCTGCCAGCGCTTTAGCGATGCAAACTCTCTGCTTTTCTCCTCCCGACAAGTGATGCGGCAACCTATCCATCAAATCATGATCAAGGTTGACCATGTCAAATAAAGCAGATGCCTGGTCTTTGTTGTAGCTACCGTTGTATTTTAGTTTGTTGGCATCTAAGACCTCTTCAACGGCCTTTCCCACTTTTTGTTTTGGGCTTAGTGCCAACCCTGGATTTTGAAACACCATTTGAATATCGCCTTTCGCCATTTCGTTCCCAATAAATTCAATAGAACCTGAACTGTTTTTGAGCAAGCCTGCCAGACACCAGGCAAGAGAACTTTTTCCGCTTCCAGATTCACCCAGAATTCCCAATGTTTCGCCTTTTTGAATGGAAAAGGTGGCATTTTTTAAAGCATGCAATTTTTTGTTGAAGAAAAGCGTCCGGCCTCCTGAAGAAGCATGATAAATATTGAGGTTAGTTACATTAAGAAATGGCTCTTCCACTTTTTGTTGATTTGCAGCTCCGTTGCTATTGGCCAATTTTTTACTGTTAAGAAATAGTTTTTGTGTGTATTCACTTTTCTCAGCAGAGTTAAAATTTGCACTGTCAATGGCATCTACCATTTCTCCTTTGCTCATAACTAGGATTCTATCAGAATGACCCAGAGCCAAAGACAGGTCATGCGAAATAAGTACGATTGACATTCCTTTGCTTATTGATAAATCCTGAAGGTATACCAAAATAATTTCCTTGGAAGCAATATCCAAAGAAGAAGTTGGTTCATCGGCGATCAGCAACGATGGGTTTCTAATGGTAGCCATCACCAACATCACCCGTTGGCATTCTCCTCCCGACAATTGGTTGGGATAGGAATTATAGATCCTATCAGGAGTTGAAAATCCAACCTTTTCCAATTCTTCCAAAATCATTTGGACTGCTGCCTTTTTATCAAACACGCCATCTAACATCAACGCTTCCAATATTTGATTTCCACATTTGATTACTGGATTTAAATAGAGGGTTGACTCTTGAAAAAGCATACTAAAAGTATTGCCTCTGAGTGGATTAAGCTCGCTTAGAGAGCGTATGGGTAGTTGTTGTTGATAATTGATATTGATGGATTCAAAAGATGTGATAGCCTTTTCATCATTGATATTCAACAA
This sequence comes from uncultured Reichenbachiellaceae bacterium, assembly GCA_963976505.1. Lineage (GTDB taxonomy): Bacteria > Bacteroidota > Bacteroidia > Cytophagales > Cyclobacteriaceae > CAXBNB01. The sequence continues at coordinate 2,960 of CAXBNB010000078.1, read as the reverse complement.
CATACGCCCTAGCGTAGTTTTTCCTGAGCCTGTTTCTCCCACTATTGACAGACGTTCACCCCGGTTTATAGAAAAACTGACATCTCTTAAAGCACACCGTTCTCCATTGTCTGCTTCATAACGAACTGTCAAACCCTGAACTTGCACAAGTGGTGATTTTTTTCTGGAATCCATTTGTATCAATTCACAAAATGAATCCTTTCAGGGGGCAAGATCTCTATTCCTTTCAATCGAAGGAATAGTTGAGCGGTAGCTTCTACGTCCTTGTTGCAATACTTTGCTATTTTTTCCAAGTCATTTTCTTGGTAGTAAACCGAAGAAACCATACTGCCATCCATGTCGTCTTTGGGAGACGGAATATCCAGAATGGCAGTAAGCAAATCTAGTGAAGTGAAGCTCTTACGGTCGCCAAATTTCCACAACTCCAAGGTATCAATATGCCCGACTTCCCACGGTTTTTTACCCGATAGCTGTAGAAATCCCGGAATGTCTATCCTGTTAACCACCATGCGGCGAGCCATATAGGGGAAGTCAAATTCCTTTCCATTATGTGCGCATAATTTGACCTTCTGCTCGTCCAGTTTTTTATTTATTGTCTCATTAAATTCCTCCAAAAGGACTTTTTCATCATCATTGTAAAGTGCCTTAATCCGTAAGTTGAGATTTCCTTCTTTATCAGTATAAAAGGCGCCAATGGAAATGACCACCACTTTGCCAAACTCCGAATAAATTCCAGCCCTTTCGGCATACAACTCCTCCGCGCTCATTTCCTCGTCATTTTTCAGATAGATTGATTTCTTTACCCATAAATTTTGCATCCTTTCTGACAAGTCGGCAAAAGTTGGCTTCTCCGAAACCGTCTCAATATCAATAAAGATGAGGTTTTTTAGAAATTTCATAGTCGAGAATTTTGAGTCAATGCGAGCCTAACCTGACAGCCTGATTGTAACAACAGATTGCTTTGTTTTATGTCTAGACTTGCGATGATAAATTATCTATGTAATGTTAATCATTTCGCTTCAGCTTTTTTCTTCCAATACCTCACCAAACCAGCCACACTCATCCACGAAGGGTTAGCCGCTTCATACAATTGAATGTCCTGGTCACTTAAGCCAACCTTTTTCAACTGTCCTGCCACATGCTGCATAAACTGTGGCACCATTTCTTCATTGGTTTCACCAGCTTCCCAATGCGATTTGATCCATGCCGACCAATCGTCCAACATTACTTCCAGTTCATTCAAATGTTGGTCTATATTGTCAATTTTGTCATAGTGAGTCAGGTACAATTGCTTAGGGTTCAATTGCCTTAATATAGCAATCGAGTTTTTCCAATCTTCAATATTGATATCCGGTGGAGGGCAAGGAGGAACTACTATCCCCTGATCTATTTTCACTCCGGCAACATCTCCGGTGAACACCACATCATCCAACTGCCAAGCAATATGATGCCTGGCATGACCTGGAGTATGCCAACTTTTAAATACCACATCTCCAATTTGGATTTCCTCTTCATCTCCAATTTCTACCAACTGCTCTGCGGGAATTTTTTTCATCTGCCCCCACAGTTCATCCATTTTGTCTCCATAAATACGAGTGGCAGATTCCATCAATCGCGATGGATCTTCCATGTTTTTTGCGCCAAAAGGATGTACATAAATTTTAGCGCCATGCTCAGCAAATACCCATGCTGCTCCGGCATGATCCAAGTGTATATGGGTTAGCAATACATGCTTGATGTCTTCAATCTTATATCCATGTACAGCCAGTTCTTTTTCCATTGCTTTGATGGTAGAATGTGGTCCGGTCTCTATCAATATCGGTCCTATAGATGATTCAATCAAAAAAGAGGCAATGGTGTGAGGTAGATTCAGAAACCTGAGATCTAGTACGTGGATTTTACTCATAAATAGGAAATTAGACTTTAAACAAATATCCTAACTAAAAGAGGTAAATACAAACTGCTCTGATTTTAAAAGACAGGTTGTCAAATATCTCTTAACTGGATTTATGTTTGAAAGGGGTTGAAGTTTTTAGTGTTATCTCCAAAATATTTTTCTATCCCCTCGTGTTTCAGCTATTTTTACGTTTTATATTCTAATTCGTTATGCTACTACTTATTTCCCCTGCCAAGTCCTTTGATTTCGAATCTCCTGCTCATATACAAAGTGCATCCGATCCTGATTTTGTAGCTGAATCTACAAGGCTGATTAAAAAGATGGGGACTTTTTCTCGTAAGAAGGTGGGTGAATTGATGAGCATCAGCCCCGAATTGGCCGCACTCAATGTTGATCGCTATAAAAACTGGACTCCAACCCCAAAAAGGGAAGATACAAAGCAAGCTTTGTTGGCATTCAATGGGGAGGTATTCAGAGGACTGAATGCAAAAGAAATGAGCGCTGACGATCTTCAGTTTGCTCAAAATCATTTAAGAATATTGTCAGGATTGTATGGAGTACTTAGGCCTTTGGATTTGATTCAGCCCTATCGGTTGGAAATGGGTACCAGGCTCAAGTACTACAGTTACAACAACCTTTACCAATTTTGGGGCGATAAAATCACCAAACGCATCAATGCAGATTTGGGGGAATCAAATTGTATTGTAAATCTATCGTCAACAGAATATTACAAATCTGTCAACGAACCCAAGTTGAACAAAAAAGTGATCACCCCTATTTTCAAGGACTTTAGCAATGGTGGCTACAAAGTCCTTATGACCTATGCTAAAAATGCCAGAGGGGCAATGGCCAACTACATTATTAAAAATCGTATTGCTGAACCTGAGTTGATAAAATCTTTTGACCGCAGTGGCTATGCCTACGACCCTAGTCAGTCAGATGAAGCCAACTGGGTATTTACCAGAGGTTAGTTACAGGACGGAAATTACTTTCTTTCCTAATCCAAGAAACATTCGTTACTTTAGACTTCCATGTGGACATACCTAGCTATCGGATTTGGAGT
>CAXBNB010000077.1:0-10278 GCA_963976505.1 uncultured Reichenbachiellaceae bacterium | reverse complement strand
AAGAAAACAAGTTATAAAAGCGGCATACAAACAAAAAATGTATGCGAGTGATAATTACTAAATTATAGTAATTATTGAATTGAATTTATTAAGTTAGTATTACCTTTCGAGAAAGGGTAATACTACATGATAAATACCTATTTAAAATACCTCCTTCACGAGAAAAAGTACAGTGAGCATACCATTCTATCTTACAAGAATGACTTGCTTCAAGTAAAAGCTTTTGCTACGCAGATTGACTCAAATCTGGAGATGAGTGATCTCAATCATAAAATCCTCCGATCTTGGGTAGTATCCTTAATAGAAGATAAAATATCTCCCCGTTCGGTCAATCGAAAGATAGCAACCCTTAGATCTTTCTATAAATTCCTGCATTTACGGGAAATAATTAATAGCAACCCAGCTATTAAACTAAAGCCACTTAAGACAGACAAGCCACTGCCTGAGTTTGTACAGAAAAAAGAAATGGACATGCTACTGGATAAAGTAGATTTCTCCAACGACTTTTTTGGGCTAAGGGACAAACTCATATTAGAGCTTTTTTACGGTACAGGCATCCGTCTATCCGAACTCATAAACATACCAGACAGGTCTATTAGTCTTTATGACAATACGGTAAAAGTTTTAGGAAAAAGAAATAAGGAAAGGGTAATCCCTTTAACCAAAGAAATCGTTAATATTATCAATATATATATTGCCAAACGGAATGAGATATTTGGCGAATCAAGAGATGATGTTTTATTGTTAACCGACACTGGAAAAAAGTGTTATCCAATGATGGTGTACAGAACTGTGAAGAAATATTTGGAATATATTACTAAATCTTCTAAGAAAAGTCCTCACGTCTTAAGGCATACATTTGCTACGCACTTATTGGATAAAGGAGCAGATCTAAATGCCGTTAAAGACTTACTCGGTCACTCTAGTCTTGCTGCCACTCAGGTTTACACGCACAATTCTCTCGAGAAACTAAAATCAGTATTCGATCAAGCTCATCCTAAGGCATAATTTTTTTTAACATATAAACTTTAAACATTATGAAGTTACAAATGCATTCCATTCATTTCGACGCTGACAACAAGCTTGTTGATTTTATCCAAAAAAAAGCAGATAAATTGGAAACTTTTTTCGACAGAATAATTGACGGAGAGGTGTTCTTGCGAATAGAAAAAAACGAGTCAAATGAAAACAAAGTTATTGAGATCAAACTCAATATTCCCGGGAATCAATTGTTTGCAAAGCAGAATTCAAGCTCATTTGAAGCTGCGACAGATGAAGCCGTAGAATCTCTAAGGCGTCAACTGAAAAAGCATAAAGAAAAATTAGTAGCCTTTTAATCCCTAATAAATCAAGCATAAAAAAACACAACTCAAATGAGTTGTGTTTTTTTATGCTTGATTTATTGTTAAATATTAAGCTTCTGCTTCTGTTACTACAGAAACGAAAGATCTATTTTGCCTTCCTTTTTTGAATTGAACTACACCAGCAGTTAAAGCAAATAACGTGTGGTCTTTACCTATCCCAACATTGGCGCCTGGATGGTGAACAGTTCCTCTTTGTCTTACTATGATGTTGCCGGCTATAATGTCCTGCCCACCAAAGATTTTTACACCTAGTCTCTTACTATGCGATTCTCTTCCGTTTTTAGAGCTACCTGCTCCTTTCTTATGTGCCATGAGATTATATCTTTATGAAATGGTTTCAATTAAAATTTTAGTCAATTGCTGCCTGTGGCCATTCTTGACTTTGTATCCTTTTCTTCTTTTCTTTTTGAAAACAACTACTTTGTCGTCTTTCATGTGACCCAGTATTTTACCTGTCACTTTAGAACCCTTTACTGTAGGGGTTCCAACTTTCACTTTGCCGTCATTGTCTATCAACAATACGTCATTAAATTCTACGGAAGCGCCTTCTTCGCCTTCTAATACCGGAGTATAAACGAATTGGTCTTGTGTTACTTTGAACTGCTTTCCTGCTATATCAACTATTGCGTACATAAAAATTACCTTAATACTTGGTTTTTTTAAAATTGGAGTGCAAAAATATAGAATTAAGCCGCAATAACAAACCATCCCTACTACATTTTCTATCAAAAAAATAATTTAATTTATTTTCACTTTTTTTCACCCTCAATTTCAGCCTCTACAAAATGAAGTTTTGATTTCAATTTTATTCAACAATACTTTAGTTATCAAACGTTTAAGTATTAATTTCAGAACCAAATAAATCCTATTCATTAAGGGTGTTGACCTTTGATTTTTAATGCGCTTTTCATCATATTTGTATTGTCTGAACAAAAGGATCATACGCCGGGTTCTTCAGATATTCCAAAGAAAAATATACACCAGCTAAAAAATAAAACAAAAAGCCAGATACTGCGGATTTCTGCGGCTTCTGAGTTCATTGTTTACAGTGACTTATTGTCCTAGAATTAAAACGAAGGGAAAAACAGAATGAAAAACGACGCAATGCAAGAAGAACCTATACTTAAAGAAAATAAAGATCGTTTTGTACTTTTCCCAATTCAAAAAGATGACATCTGGCAGTTTTATAAAAAAGCGGAAGCCAGCATTTGGACTGCTGAAGAAATAGACTTGAGTCAGGACTTAAAAGACTGGAACAACCTCAATGATGGAGAAAGACATTTCATATCACATGTCCTAGCATTTTTTGCAGCAAGCGATGGTATCGTCAATGAGAACTTGGCTGAAAACTTCTTATCAGAAGTACAATACACTGAAGCCAAATTCTTTTACGGTTTTCAAATCGCAATCGAAAACATCCATTCTGAAACTTATTCACTCCTAATAGACACCTACGTAAAAGATCCTTCTGAGAAGAGTAAGCTATTCAATGCCATTGAGACCATTCCTTGTGTAAAGAAGAAAGCAGATTGGGCATTAAGATGGATAGACAATGGATCTTTTGCTGAAAGACTGATTGCTTTTGCTGCAGTAGAAGGCATATTCTTTTCTGGTAGTTTTTGTTCTATCTTTTGGTTGAAAAAAAGAGGGCTCATGCCAGGGCTGACTTTCTCTAACGAATTGATTTCTCGTGATGAAGGATTGCACTGTGATTTTGCATGCCTTATATATAATGATCATTTGGTAAATCAATTGTCAAAAGAAACCGTAACGGAGATCATAAGAGATGCTGTAGAAATTGAAAAAGAATTTGTAACCGATGCTATTCCTGTAAAACTAATAGGAATGAATGCTGAACTTATGTGCCAGTATATCGAATTTGTTGCAGATCGATTGTTGGGCGAATTGGAATGTGATAAAATATATAACACCACCAATCCGTTTGACTTTATGGATATGATTTCCCTTCAAGGGAAAACCAACTTTTTCGAAAAAAGAGTTGCAGAATACCAAAAAGCGGGAGTGATGAAAGACGGTGATGATGATTCACCTAAATTTAGTTTGAGCGAAGATTTTTAAAAGAAACCTGTGAGCCGAAAGGCTTAATATCATATAAATTAATAACCTGTGCACCTATGTTAGTATTAAAAAGAGACGGAAGGAGAGAGTCCGTCAAATTTGACAAGATTACCGCCCGAATAGATAAAATGTGTTATGGGCTCAACACAAAATACATTGAGCCTATCGATATTGCTAAAAAAGTAATTACCGGAATTTATGATGGCGTAACAACCATCGAGCTGGACAACCTTGCCGCTGAAACTGCTGCATCCATGACCACTGCTCATCCGGACTTTGCTAAACTTGCCGCAAGAATAGCTACATCAAACCTACATAAGGTGACCAGTAAGTCTTTTTCAAATACGATGAAAAGACTATATACCTATATAGATCCTAAAACCGGAGAAAATGCTTCATTGATCTCTAAAGATGTTTATGGTATTGTAAAAAAGAATGCTGCATTACTTGATAGCACAATCATTTATGACAGGGATTTTAATTACGATTATTTCGGTTTTAAGACACTGGAAAGATCGTACCTGATGAAACTTGATGGAAAGATAGTAGAACGTCCTCAGCATATGCTTATGAGGGTGGCTATTGGCATCCACAAGGAAGACATCACGGCAGCTATTGAAACATACAACTTATTGTCTGAGAAGTGGTTTACGCACGCAACCCCTACTCTTTTCAATGCAGGCACCCCTAAACCTCAGCTTTCATCTTGTTTTCTCTTGACAATGAAAGATGATAGTATTGATGGTATATATGACACACTGAAACAAACTGCGAAAATTTCTCAATCCGCAGGTGGGATTGGGTTAAGCATCCATAATATACGTGCCACAGGATCGTATATCAAGGGTACAAATGGCGTAAGTAATGGAATCGTACCGATGTTGAGAAACTTCGATATGACTGCAAGGTATGTAGATCAGGGTGGCGGGAAAAGGAAAGGTTCTTTTGCCATTTATCTTGAACCATGGCATGCGGATATTTTCGATTTCCTTGATTTGAAGAAAAATCATGGTAAAGAAGAATTAAGAGCCAGAGATTTGTTTTATGCTCTTTGGACTCCAGACCTTTTTATGAAAAGAGTAAAAGAAAACGGAGATTGGACACTCATGTGCCCACACGAATGCCCAGGATTATCTGACGTTTATGGTGATGAATTTGAGAAATTGTATGAAAAATACGAAGCAGAAGGAAAAGGCAGAAGAACAATAAAGGCACAAGACCTTTGGTTTGAAGTCTTGGAATCTCAAATTGAGACTGGAACACCTTACATGTTGTACAAAGATGCAGCCAACAAGAAATCTAATCAGAAAAATCTGGGTACGATCAAGTCTAGTAACTTGTGTACTGAGATCATGGAATACACTTCTCCAGATGAGGTAGCAGTATGCAACCTTGCTTCGGTAGCGCTTCCAAAATTTGTAAATGAAGAAACTGGTGAATTCGATCACCAAAAGCTTTATGACATCACTTATGTGATGACTAAAAACCTTAACAAGGTGATCGATGTGAATTACTACCCTGTACCTGAGGCTAGAAATTCTAACATGAAACACAGACCGATTGGTATCGGTATTCAGGGATTGGCAGATACATTCATCATGTTGAGAATGCCATTTGATTCTCCTGCTGCCCGAGTACTTAATAAGGAGATATTTGAGACACTTTATTTTGCATCCATGACGGCCTCAAAAGATTGTGCCATCGCAGAAGGTGCTTATGAAACATTCAAAGGATCACCTGTGTCAAAAGGGATATTCCAATTTGACATGTGGAATGTGACTCCTTCAAATCGTTGGGATTGGACAACATTGAAGCAAGAAGTGAAAAAGCACGGTGTAAGAAACTCATTGTTACTTGCACCTATGCCAACTGCCTCTACTTCTCAGATTCTTGGTAATAACGAATGCTTTGAGCCATATACCTCTAACATTTATACCAGAAGGGTATTGTCAGGTGAGTTCATTGTTGTGAACAAACATTTGATGAAAGACCTGATTGCTTTGAATCTTTGGGATGAAAGTATGAAAAATAGGATCATGCAGGCAAATGGGTCTGTTCAGAATATCCCTGAAATTCCAAAAGACATAAAAGAGCTTTACAAAACAGTATGGGAAATTTCTCAGAAGGCTATTATTGACATGTCTGCTGAACGTGGGGCATTTATTTGCCAAAGTCAAAGCCTGAACATACACTTGCAAGAGCCTAACTTTGGGAAAATGACTTCTATGCACTTCTATGCTTGGGAGAAAGGATTGAAGACAGGAATGTACTATTTGAGAACAAAAGCAGCTGCCGATGCAATCAAATTTACATTAGGAAAGCAAGAAGCAAGAGACAAGCCAAAAACTGCACTTGAGCTTCAGGAAGAAGAATTGAGAAAAGCTGCTGACATGACTTGCTCACTGGACAACCCAGAAGACTGTGAGGCTTGTGGAAGCTAAAAATTAATACCTTGATATAATTAAAGAAACCCGCTTATGGCGGGTTTTTTGTTACCTTTTTTTTGACGTTTAGTGATGTGTATATTATCTTCCTTCTTTAGAAATTGAATAACGTTTTTGACTTCACAAATCAACTTAAAAACCATGAGCAGATATTTTTACCTAGTCATTTTCCTCTTCTTCTCATTTAACCTGTTTTCACAAGATAATACAAAGTGGGACGATGTGAAATCCAAAGATTGGCCTTCGGAATGTGAAGTGGTGAAGATTCGTTCTAGTGTGGACAAGGAAAAACAACATGCCTATTTCTACAAAAGCAAAAGCGACACAGCAAGGCCTCTCATTGTGAGTTTGCATACCTGGAGCGGCGGCTATGATCAGAAAGATACACTATCATGGCAATGCATCAATAGCGATTACAATTACATTCATCCAGATTTCAGAGGGCCAAATAAAACGTTTGAGGCTTGTGGCAGCCCCTTAGTACTAAGTGATATTGATGATGCCATAGATTATGCCATAAAAAATGGCAATGTTGACCTCAACGAAATTCATATCACCGGAGTGAGTGGAGGAGGCTATGCTACGCTGCTTGCTTACATGAAGACAAAACATCAGGTCAAGACCTTTACCGCGTGGGCATCTATTTCTAATTTGATCGATTGGTACCATGAATCCGAGGGTAGAAAGAACAAATATTCCAGAGATATTGCTTTAGCTACTACTGGGGAGGAATTTGATAAAAAGAACTACCATATCGATGAAGAAGAAGCGAAAATGAGGTCACCAATTTTTATGGAAGCTCCAGTTGAAAAGCGAAAGAACAGCAAATTGTATATTTATGCCGGAGTACACGATGGGTATACTGGCTCTGTTCCGATTACACATTCGATTAATTTTTACAATAAAATCGTCAAGGACAATGACAATACTGAGTCCAAAGCGCTGATTTCCAATGAAGATATTATTGACTTATTGACCTATAGAGGATTTGCTACTTTCAACGGTTCGATAGGTGGGAGAGGCATCTATTATCAAAAAAACTTTCAGGACAAACTACAAATAACCCTTTTTGATGGCGGACATGAACGGCTTGATGACTTAGCATTAAGTCTTATTGAAAAGAACATGTACAGGTAGAAAGGAGTGAATTTTGATTTCAATTGTAATGTCATTCATTGACATACACATCCAATTGATCTCCCTTTACATTTTCGCTACGAATCAATTTTCCTGAGATCTTAGGAGCATCAATACCACTTCCAAAAGTACTTTTGGAAGTAAAAACTCTGACATCATCCCAAAGTCCTACAGAGATAAAAGAATTGATCAGGCTACTACCTCCTTCCACAATCAAGGATTGTATTTTTCTATCGCTGAGATCGGACAAAATATCAGAGAGCATATTTTCCTCATTTATCTTTTTGAAAATAAGGTTTTCAGCTGTCTCGTCTTTATTCAGATTATAACATACAGTTGGAATGGTCCTATCAAATAAATTAAGACCTCTGTCCAAACTGAAATTTTTATCAATGACCAATCGGAGAGGATTGTTGCCCTCCCAGCCTCTTACGTTAAGTGAAGGATTGTCATATTTGGCGGTATTAGTTCCTACAAGAATGGCATCTTCTTCTGCCCGCCACTTGTGTACCAATTTTCTGGAGTATTCATTACTGATCCACTTCGAATCAAAGTTTTCTCTGGCAATAAACCCATCAGCAGTTTGTGCCCATTTTAAAATGACGTACGGTCTTTTTTTCTCTATGGCGGAAAAAAATCGTTTGTTTATTTCCCTGCCAATTTCTTCTAGTACTCCAACTTTCACCTCTATACCAGCATGTTGAAGTTTTTTTATACCCCCTCCATTTACCAATGGAAAAGGATCCTTATTGGCAATTACTACTTTTTTCAATTGATGGCTAATGAGTAAATCAGCACAAGGTGGGGTTTTGCCATGGTGTGCACATGGCTCTAAAGTCACATAAGCTGTTGCTTCGCACAATAACGATCGGTCTTTCACACTGTTGACCGCATTAACTTCTGCGTGTGGACCGCCGTATTTTTGATGCCAGCCCTCTCCAATGATTTGACCATTATAGACAATGACACAACCTACTATAGGGTTTGGACTTACGTTTCCTAGTCCTTGTTTGGCAAGCTCAAATGCCCGGGTCATATATTTACTATCGTACTCACTCATGTGCAAACCAAAGTTATATTTCTTTCCCTATTTTTGCCCGATGCGTACTGTTTTTTCCAAAGAACTTCACCTCAAAATAGCAGATATGCTCTCTCTGGTCTATTCCAATGACGAGTGTGAATCTTTGGCATTTCTTCTTTTAGAAAATATATTCGAATTGTCTCGAACAGATTTGTTACTCAATACTTCTATCGATATTTCTGATGAAAAAGACATTTCTTTAAAGCTAATAATCGACCGATTACTTCAAAATGAACCCATCCAGCATATTTTTGGAGTTGCTGATTTTTATGGTAGAAAATATAAAGTAAACGAGCATGTGTTGGTTCCACGTCAGGAAACTGAAGAATTGATTCAATTGATTGTGAAAGATAATGCTTTAACTTCCTCCAAAATCCTAGATATTGGTACAGGATCGGGATGTATCGCATGCAGCTTGGCTCTAGAAATTAATAACTCAGAAGTTCATGCCTTAGACATAAGCGATCTTGCATTAGATACTGCCAAGAAAAATTCAACAGCATTAGAAGCCAATGTGATTTTCTCTAACTGCAATATATTAAAAGTGGAAATTCCCCAAAATGAATTTGACATCATAGTGAGCAATCCACCTTATGTACTTGATAGTGAAAAATCCCAAATGCATCAAAACGTAACAGATTTTGACCCCCATTTGGCATTGTTTGTTTCCAATGAAGATCCATTGATTTTTTACAGGGTTATTGCTGGAAAAGCAAAAAAGGCGCTGAAACCTGGCGGCAAAATTTATTTTGAAATCAACGAGAAATTTGGATCAGAAGTAAGTGATTTACTACAGGGATTCGGATATTCCGATGTAAACATTCACAAGGATTTGAACAGAAAGGACAGGTTTATAAGTGGAATAAGTTTTTAATCACATTTGGACTTAAACTTATCAATATATTCAAGGCATCTGTTCAATGATTCTGCAACTTCAGGGTTTCTATCCAGTTTCCTTCTCCCCCAATACAATTTGACCGTTTTGTGATAATAGTTTACAGCCAACAGTGAGACAGGAAGACTAAACCAATAAACCACAAACAAATAAAGAGAAGGATTGTAAGTATTGAAATAGGCGGCTTCCAGCGACCAAAAAAGAGGAAACAAAAACAAACCCACTGAAAATTTAATAGAAGCTGTAAATATCTTGTCTTTGACTTTTAAAGCGATTAATGACTCTATCAGAAGAATAGGAATCAAATTATGAACAAGGCCAAATAGATAGATCGGCAACAAAAGTAAAAGCCTGATAAAAGCATAGGACGTATTGAGTTCTTTTATAGACTTCCAGTTTTTTACTCCAAGATTTTCTAGTGTCTCGTTGAACTCCTCAATAGCCAAATCCAGTCCATCGTTATTCTTGGCTTTATAGCATTTTAATAAACCATTGGCACTAGCATTTATTGACTTGGGATCCGATAGGCCATAGCCATTTTCAGTTTTGAAAATCAATGTATCCAATTGTTCATAATGCGTTTGATGTAGGCCAATGGTACAGTTGAGCAACCCTTCATTTATTTCATTCCGAAGAGCATCTAATGCCAAGGTATCTTGAGTAGCCTTTTCCACTTTGATTGCTTCACCAAAGATGATGTGAACGGAAGATCTAAATGCCTTATGATCTGTATAATTTAACCCCACGGGTACTACATACAATTCTTTGGGAGCATTTTCTGAATTTACAGCTCCCAACGCTATTCTTGAAATTCCCTTTGTTAATTTTCTGGGTACTCTTCTGAGGTCATGATTTCCTTCTGGAAACATAATCAATGCCCTTCCCTTAGCTAGAGCATGGTAACATGATTGGAAGATTTGTTCATTGCCTTTAATACTACCAAATCCATCTCTTATCCTATAGATCGGAAGCATATTGAACCCATGAAAAAGTGCTTTGACGAGAGTATTTTTGAACACATCTGCCCTCACCAAATAATGAGAAAACCTGTTAAGCCTAGTCGTGATGATCAAGGCATCCATAAAGGCATTTTCATGATTGGCGCCAAAAATAACGGGTGCATTTTCAGGTACATTTTCTAGACCACTTATTTTTATTCTTTTAAAATAAAAAGCTAGTCCAACCTTTACTATCAGCCAGAAGAAGAAGTACCATACATATTTCAATACAATCATGATATGCTAAAATAACGGGCTTAACGCCAATAGACAAAAACCA
>CAXBNB010000076.1:0-10311 GCA_963976505.1 uncultured Reichenbachiellaceae bacterium | reverse complement strand
CCCCAGGATCGAAATAGAAATTCCCAGTCATATTTCCCCTGAAAGCAAAAGGGACTTTTTTGAAACCACCTGGATTCCACCGATCTCTCGACCAATTAGGTACACCCAGATCTTCTTCAGTCTTTATATGATATGCAGCTTCCTCTTTTTTACTTTCTGGTTGGTCTCCAAGCATCCATTTTATTTTCTCCTCTACAGAAGTGTTCTTTACTAATTTTAGATCTTCTTTTCTTTGTTTGGACTTCCACTCTTTAAAATCAAACTGATGATGCAACACTTCCTTAAAATCTTCCTTTTTTGAAATGCCTATTTTAAAAGACTTATCAAAGAAATCAAACATCTGCTTGGTATGTGCATCGGTAATCGGATTATGCTGTCCCGTTCGATAGCTCAAATAAATATGATCTTCGACACCCAAAAACTGGTAAACTTTTTTGGCATTAAGGTAATTACGCTCCACCCCAAATGTCGGGTCACTGCCATCGTTAAACGCTGTGTGGATCATTAAATGACGGGGTGCAATAGCTGCCAGAAGTGCATTTCCTTCGATTGGCAATTCGTTTTCCCGTCCCAAAAAGTCCTTCAAACTTGCTTTTGCCCAAGGTGGAGGGTAGTCATCTACAGATTCCATAAAAGTCTGCCGAGAGGCAAATCGGTATGAAGTACCGGTGGGACTCCCTGAACTTCGGGCTATAACAGTGGTAAAGCGTTCATCAAATGCAGCCGCATAAATAGATTGTTTTCCATATCGCGAATGCCCTGAGATGCCAACAGTAGCCGTATCAATATTGTACCCTTGTTTTTTGTCCAATAAATAGTCCAGCGTTCTGCTAGCCAGCCACGCTTGGATTCCCAAAGAAGATGCCCATTCCGCATCAGGGTATTCGTCTTTAAAAGTTTTCCATACACTTCCATATCCAGCATACTCTTGCTCTTTGTGGTGTGTATCCAATCCGGGATAGAGACAGGCTATATACCCTCGTTTTACGGCTTCTTCTGCCCATTGGATCTGGTAATCTCTTGGTTGTGTTAAAAATAGTGGCCTGAGGGTTTTGGTTATTCCTTTTGGCTCCCAAACCTCTATTTCAAAAGACTTTTTATTGGGCGTGTCAAAGGTCAGTACAATACGTTTTCTAGTTGACCCATCCTCTTTGGTTTCAGTATGAATGACTTCTGCTGATAATACCTTCGGTACTTCTTCTGGGTAATGTCCAATAAAGTAATCGCACCATAGGTTTTTTATTTCCTTTTTGCGTTGCTCCCAATCTGCTTTTGTGTTGACCTTCCTGCCATCCAAAAACGTCATGGCATCAGGCAGATCTGCACTCTTGTAGGTTTGGGCGCTTGCAGCTAATGTTGTTAAAAACAGTATCGCTAAGAGGAGTGTTATTTTATTCATTGTTGCTTATTGCACAAGCTCTGGGCCTAGATTAAGCCTATTTAAACCCACCAACAGAATCATCACACTTCAAGTCACCAAGAACATACTGCATCCCGTCTAAGAAGAACTTTAACATCCTGGGATCTTCAAAAGTCTGAGCATTGTGGGATGGTGACGAATAAAACACCCGACCTTTTCCATGCTTTTTTATCCAGGAAACATATTTGATCTGCTCATCAATTTCTTTCTTTCCTTTGTTAAGTTTAGAAGTATCAATGTACAACAATGGACGAAAGTTCTTTTTTGCATAAGCATTTTTGAAGAGGTAAGGTTCATCTCTATGTACAAAGGCTTTGCCATCAAAAGCACTCACCAAAGGATGATTGGGATCTACCAACTCCAATGAAAGATCCTGTTGTGCTGGGTGGTAATCAAAACTTCCTCCTAGCATGTCACTGAATGGCATGGAGTTGTTCTGCATGGTAATCGAACAATGAACCGCCATAAGACCACCTCCCTTTGCGACATATTTAAGAAGTTTGGCTTCCAATCTGGCAGCAATCTTATTCTTCTTCGCTTCTGTTAAGCTTTCATCTTTATCCAAAATATCTAAGAACATATTTCTTCTCGGACCTACTGAACAATTGTTGTTTAAAACTACGGCATCATATTTTTTCAAACTCTTTGCTTCGAACTTGAAAATATCACTTGATACCTCAACATTGAAAGCTCCTGTCTTTTTTCCCAAAACCTTCATCACCTCATCTATATGTGGAGTATCCCAATGCTTGTAGCCTGTGATCAGGTCAAAAACCAATACGTTATGGACCTTGGAAGTCTTCACTTCTGTTTTTTCAGGGGCAGCATTACTTATTTTTTGCACCCATGCCTCATTCACTTCAAACTCTTTAATTTGTGCGTTCACGGTGAACACAGATAAGACTATTAAAACACTTAATATGACTCTTTTATTCATGATTTTCTATTGATTTTAAAATTACAATTTAGGTACTTTCAACTGATCCAAGTTGAATGAAAAAACTATTAGCAGCAAGTGGTGATCATTAAGCCAAAATATCTTTTACCACATGGCCATGTACATCAGTAAGGCGGAAGTTTCTACCTTGAAATTGATGAGTCAGTTTTTCATGATTTAAACCCATCTGATGGAGGATAGTAGCTTGTAAATCGTGAATATGCACACGATCCTTAATACCAGCGTATCCTATTTCATCAGTTTCACCATAGGTTAGCCCGGTTTTTATTCCACCTCCGGTCATCCACATGGTAAATGCTTCTGAGTGATGGTCTCTACCTTTGAATCGATTGGTTACTCCCTGCCTATTTTCTTGCATAGGTGTGCGGCCAAACTCTCCTCCCCAGACAACCAAGGTGTCCTCAAGCATGCCCCGTTGTTTCAAATCTTTGATCAAAGCAGTCATTGGCTGGTCAATTTCATTGCACCGCTCTTTAAATCCACCATGCAAATTTTCAAATTGGCTACTGCCATGAGAATCCCAACCTCTATGATATAACTGTATAAAGCGTACATCCCTTTCTGCCAATCTCCTGGCCAGCAAACAATTATTGGCAAAAGAAACTTCACCCGGTTTGGTGCCATACATCTCGTGGATGTAGTCGGGTTCTTCTTTCATATTGGTGGCTTCTGGCACTGTCATTTGCATTCTGAAAGCCAATTCATATTGTGCCATTCGGGACAAGATCTCCGGATCTCCGATTTCATCGTATTCCTGCTGATTTATCTTATTGATGGTGTTTATCGCATTTTTTCTGATGTCCCTCGTAACCCCTTCAGGGTTGTTTACATATAAAATCGGATCGCCTTTAGACCGCAGTTCTACCCCTTGGTATTCAGAAGGCAAAAAACCGCTCCCCCAGAGACTTTTTCCACCACTAGGGATAGACTGACCCGACACGAGTACAACAAATCCTGGTAAATTTTTATTTTCCGAACCCAGGCCATACGTGATCCAACTGCCCATTCCCGGACGCCCAATTCTAGGGCTACCTGTATGCATAAACAATTGTGCCGGCGCATGATTGAACTCGTCGGTATGTACGGCTTTGAGAAAAGCAACATCGTCCACCACTTCCGTGAATTTTGGAAGCAAATCAGAAACCCAAGACCTGGTCTCTCCATACTGATTGAAATTGAACTGTGGGCCTAGCATATCAGGTACTCCTCTGATGAAAGCAAATCGTTTGCCTTTCAATAGTGAGTCTGGGCAGGGCTTTCCATTTAATTCTTGAAGTAGTGGTTTGTAATCGAATAATTCGAGCTGAGAAGGCGCACCAGCCATGTGCAAAAAGATGAT
This sequence comes from uncultured Reichenbachiellaceae bacterium, assembly GCA_963976505.1. Lineage (GTDB taxonomy): Bacteria > Bacteroidota > Bacteroidia > Cytophagales > Cyclobacteriaceae > CAXBNB01. Next base: position 6,594 of record CAXBNB010000076.1, on the reverse strand, counting down.
TCTTTTGGCTTTAGGAGCAAAATGTGGGTTGTTGAACAACTTTACTTTGGCTGCTTCTAACACTGGATCCTGTGCAACTGCATTGCATCCTAGCAATCCTCCAAAGGCGATAGCACCCAATCCAAGGGTTCCATCTTTCAAAAAATGCCTTCTAGTGATGTGACTTTGATGCCGCTGTTGTAACTCTTCGAGAATCTTCATATTCAATCTACCTTTCTAATAATTCGTTCAATTTCTGCTTACCCTTTCATGACTACCTCATCCAAATTGAGCAATACGTTTGCCACATTAATCATAGCTTGCCGTTCCAGAAATGCCTCTTCTGCATCAGAATTGGCTGCTCTATATTTCTCTTTTGTTGATTCATAAAACTCCAACAAATACTTTAACCGTGCCTCATTGGGTGGCCTCATCAGCGCCCGCTTAAAACCATATTGAATTTGAGAAGCCGTTGTTTCTCCTCCCTCCTGTACCATTCTCTCTGCCAATGCTTCAGAAGCTTCCACAAAAACCGGATCGTTTAGGGTGACTAAAGCCTGTAAAGGTGTGTTGGTTCGGATTCGTCTTGATACACATAGCTCTCTACTCGGCGCATCGAAAGTCAACATAGAAGGATAAGGACTTACACGCCTCCAGAATGTGTAAAGCGCCCTGCGATGTTGGTCTCCAAGCGTATCAAGCTCCCATCGATCCACATGACGAATGACATTCCAAACACCATCTGGTTGAAAAGGCATGACACTCGGGCCATACAATTTAGGGGAAAACAGCCCACTAATGACCAATGCTTGATCTCTGATCACCTCAGCAGACAACCTGTAACGCGATCCTCTTGCCAACAGTGAGTTTGCAGGATCCTTTTCCAACAGTTCGGGCGTAACTTTTGAAGACTGACGGTAAGTACTTGACATTACAATGTTTTTCAGCAATGATTTCACACTCCATTTGTGCTCTTTTACGAACTGGTTAGACAACCAATCCAACAACTCCGGGTGTGATGGCTTTTGGCCTTGTGTTCCCACATCTTCTACGGTCACAACCAAGCCTGATCCAAAAATTTGCTCCCAGAAACGATTGACGATTACCCTGGCTGTAACAGGATTGTTGCCATCCACCAACCATTTTGCAAAACCCAATCTGTTCTTAGGATAGCTGTCTGACATTGGTGGCAAATGTTCTGGTGTATCTGGCTGAACCACGTCACCGTGCATTAGCCAATTGCCCCGAATAAATATTTTTGTTTCCCGACTAGAATCTGCCGGCATTTCTTCCATCACCTGAACCATTCCAGGTTTAATATCCAAAAATGCTTCGAGCTTGTTTTTGTACTCTAAAGTGACAGTATCGCCTGATTGCTGATAGGATTGTAATTTCTGTTCTAATGACTGGCGCTTTTTTAATTGATCAGGAGAATACAATTCTCTCAGGGGAGAATCTCTGCCATCATCATGATCGGTGGTGTTGTTGAAAAATGCATAAAGTTCGTAGAATTCCTCATGTCTGATGGGATCAAATGGATGGCTATGGCATTGCACACAACCTATGGTGGTTCCTTGCCATATTTCAAAACTGGTATTGAGTCGGTCAATGACCGCTGCTACTCTAAATTCCTCATCGTCAGTGCCACCTTCGTCATTGGTCATGGTATTGCGGTGAAAAGCGGTGGACAGGATTTGATCATCAGTAGCATTGGGCAATAAATCACCCGCCAATTGTTCAATGGTAAATTGATCGAACGGCATGTCTTTATTGAATGAGGCTATCACCCAATCTCTATAGCGCCAAATCTCTTTCCTTAACCTATCTTTTTGATATCCTTTTGAATCGGCATACCGTGCCAAATCCAGCCAAACTGCTGCCCAACGTTCACCAAAGTGTTTTGAATTCAGTAACCGATCGACCAACTTCTCATAAGCCGCCGGATCATTGTCAGTCACAAATTGATTGGTTTCCTCAATCGTTGGTGGCAAGCCTATTAGGTCCAGACTTAACCTACGAACCAAAGTTGTTTTCTCTGCCACTTCTGACGGACTCAACCCCTCTTGCTGTAGTTTGGCAAACACAAACTTGTCTATTTCATTCGATCCCCAATCACCTTCCACTTGAGGTACTTCTATGTTCGGATCTGGTGCGATATAAACCCAATGCTCCTCCGATTTGGCTCCCTGATCTATCCAGTCCCTTAAAATACTCACTTCTTGGTCGTTCAATCGGTGGTCCTCAGGTGGCATCACCACTTCAGGATCCAAAGACATCACCCTTCTGATAAGTTCACTTCCATTGGCATCACCTGGAACAATCGCCCGCTTGCCAGACTTAGCCGGCAATAGAGCCTCCTCCATAAATAAGAAGCTCAGATCACTCTGTTTCTTCACTCCACCATGGCAGCCAAGGCAATTATTGTTAAGAATAGGACGCACTTGCGCATTGAAATCAATTTCCTTCTTACCAGAACAGGAAGAAAGAAATATAAATCCGGCGCAAATTGCTACCATCCATGTACGGGAGATTAATTTCATTTTTTAAAAATATTAGATTTTTAGTTAATGCACACGGTTTAACTTAAGATAGTTTCTGAATGAATGGAATAGTAGCGAAAACAGTGCCTTGATTTAGCACAAGCAGTGGCACTAGCGCTAAAAGTGAAATCAAATTATTATTTTTGGATTTGAGGAAAATGCAACGAGTATAAAGCCTCACCAAAAGATACATTTCTCAAATCTCGGAAAATCTTCCCCATAATTACCAATTTGGTAACCATTTTTTTATATTTGTCTCTTAAGGCAAATGGATGAGGGTAGTAGCTAAGAAAATACTTCGTGAATTCTGGGAAATTCATACAGATACGGAAGATCAATTAAAAACTTGGTTCAAAGAAGCATCAAAAGCAGTGTGGGAAAATCCAACAGATATAAAAGGAAACAAATACAGATTAGTGGTTGACATTAATTATTTACGACAATGGGTTTTTATTCGGTTTATTGGAACACATTCTGAGTATGACAATATAGACGCAAACACAATTTAAGTCATGAACATCAAAGCGATTAAAACGGAACAAGATTATAATTTAGCCCTTAGTAGACTAGAAGAAATTTTCCATGCAGCGATTGATTCTCCCGAAGGTGATGAAGCAGAAGTTCTTTCAATCCTCATTGAAAAATATGAAGACCAGCATTATCCAATTGATGCTCCCGATCCTATCGAAGCGATTAAATTTAGAATGGAACAAATGGGAATGAATAAGAAAGACCTTGCCCAAGTTCTCGGCTACAAAAGTCGTGTTTCTGAAATATTCAGTCGGAAACGCAAATTAACTTTGAGCATGATTCGAAATCTTCATAGCAAAATGAAAATACCTTACGAATCACTACTTACCGACTATTAATGTTTTGCTAACATGCTGTGATAAAAATCCTGTGTAGAAAGTTCTAAAAGTTACCATTCTGTATTTTGAGTGTCCCTCATATCTCAGAAATGATCTATTGGAACTAATAAAAGTATAGATCAAGGGATTTGGCTAAATTGAGGCTGAAACGAACAAGAAATAAAACGACATCCAACATATCACGGCGTGGCATCAATAACTTTGATTTAAGTGAAAAATACAATTTTAATGTTTTTATGTTTTTGGGTAGCTGGGTGTACTACGAACCACAAGGACCAAAACATCTTTTTAACGACAGCTATTCCTACCGAACTTCCAATTCCGTTCAAACCAGAATTAGTGGAAGACAACACAATCGTACACAGAGGTGTTTTATCCAATGACTTAAGTGAATACTACTTCACTGTTTCGGATACCACATTTTCAAACTTCGATATCAAAGTAAGTAAAAAGCAAAATGGAGTATGGAGCGCTCCCGTCGATGCTTTTTTCAATAGTCAATACAATGATCATGGCATGAGCTTCTCCCCAGATGGCAATACTTTGGTCTTTAGCTCTACTAGGCCAGTTGAGACAGATGACATTCCAAGTACATGGCACATCTGGAGGTGTGAAAAACGCAATCAAAAATGGGGTAAACCAGAATTTATTGAAATTCCAGGCTTACAACGGCAGCTCACCTCCCATCCAACTTTAGCAAATGATGGAACCCTTTATTTCCATGCTAGTAATCCGGATTATTCAAATATGGCAATCTATTATGCCAAACTCAAGAATGGCAACTATCAGAAAGCTGAAAAAATTCTTTTTGAGACGCTTGGTGCTATTGGCTACTGTACTCCCTATTTATCATCAAATGGACAACATTTGATTTTCGCAGCTATCAATGAAAGTTTAGACTTATATATCTGCAAACAGAAGGCTGAGAACGAGTGGTCCACACCAATCAAATTGCCGGAATTAATAAATCAAAATGGACAAGGAAACCCATACCTTACTCCTGATTCAAAGTTCCTTTTCTATGCAAGTCAATCTGAAGGTGAAAAAATCAAGTGGAATGTAAATTGGGTCAAAACAACATCTTTTTTAAACGAGTGAAAGCTGAGACGGCCAACAAACAAATGACTACCAACTTGCCACTTCTATCTTAACAGACAGAATAGACTTCCCTCAGAAATACACCTAAAAGTAGGTCTCTATCACACATAAGTCAACATGGCGATAACTAATTCGCTGTAATTCTTTCGGTATGAATCAGCTCATTTTCATGATTTGTCACCTTGACCTGTAATTCTTTTCCCTTTGGGAAGGCGTGCATAAAATCAAGATTCATCATGAGTTTAGATAGCGGTTGCTGGACTTGCCATGAAAAGCTAGACAAATATTATTGCCTTGCTTTTTTATAACACAAGAAGGATACTTACGTTCGGGGTATATAGAGGGAAATTAATTCAACCAATCTGATTATTAAGATGCACTTAACCCATTTGTACCAATATTATTAATTGCATTTATGGCATAATTTACATTGCCTGAAATCTCTTCTGTTGAAGCCACCGTTATTCTAAAATTTTGCAATGCCTTATTTGATTTCCTTAAACCGAATCTGAATAATATTAAGTATAATAAAAAATAAAATAATATCATTGAAGTTGGTATCGCTGAAATGAAAAGTATTTGTAAATCCGTACTAAAAGATGGGAGTATACTAATAATGGACGTAATTTCATTAAAATATAGGATTGCTGATAAACCAACTCCAATAAAGAAACAAAAACACACTTTCAAGTGGCTTCCCCACGTCAAAACCTTTTCCGCAATTCTCTTTTTTGAAACAGTATAAATCACATCAAAAACAAAGAAGAAAGTCACAAATATTGCAACATAAAAATTAAAAAATAATATACAGTTTTGGGCTAATTCATTTAAAGGCAATGCAGCCAACATTAACATTGTGATACAGTAAAACCCCATTACTATACAATTTCGATTAAAAAACATAGTGCTCCCTAAATCAGCTACAGTGCAATTTTCATTAAATTGCTCCTCCTCCTCTTCCAATTTGTTAATTGATGTCCCTAATTCTAAGATAACATGATTAACGTTCTCATTTCCACCATAAGTATCGTATAATTCTAACGCTCCTAGTTTTAATAAAGTAGCTTTATTAGTTAGCTCTTGTATTGGAGTTTTAAAATTGTGATCATATCCGAGAAGAATTTTTACCTTTTCACGAAAGCTACCAAAAGCCAACACGAAGAAAAAAGCACACATCAATTCCATTAAAGGAGTTATACCTTGTAGTAAATCTTCCGTCATTTGAAATTAGATGGGTTGTGTTAAATTTTCATTAGAAAACACCTCTTCGAATTTTTTATTTAGATTTTGGGTAACAGCGGTATTATTAAATGAACCTGAAGCTTTAAAATTGGTAGTATCGGTTTCCAGTCGGTACATGCTATTATCCACTGTAGTAAAATGAATTTGACCCGAATCAGAAGTGAATTTTTTTTCTTTATTAAATTTTTTCACTATAACACCTTCACTTTCTGATATTAATTGATAAACTTGAAGGAGACGAAGTAATTTTGAGTCACCATTCTTGTTATAATCATCCAGTATTACCTTAATTGTGCCTCCCTTTGCCAAGAAAGATTGAAGATTATTAATAACATTAGGGTTATCTAACACGGCATCAGATAGATTTCCTGTTGCCATTCTTATCTCCTTTTCAGCATATTTAAAAAGAGTACCCAAAACTATTTGAGCATGTTCTTTCCCTGAATTATTGTAAATAAATGAATCCTTTTTTGAGGCCAATTGTTCTATTAATCTTTGGTATTTTTCCATGTGTCCATTAATATATAACTAATCAAAATCCCTAAATTCACCTTAGTTTTTTTGTTGAAAATCCAATTCGAAACTTAATACTTGTATAACTTGTAGAAATTAATCCAATCACCAAAGACAAAAAACTCTAAACCTGTCCAAACTTATCACTGCATTGATGTAGTTAGAAAGGCGATTTTTTAAAATAAAAAACCCATTCATTATAATGCATATGATTGGTTTAAAAAAATAACTAACAAATTTAATAATTAAATTGTCATTTCCAACTCTTAATACTATACGTAACGCATTTAAACAAAAATGTTACTTTATAAGGAACAAAAAAAGATATAACCTTCAATATTCTACTATAAATT
>CAXBNB010000075.1:0-10318 GCA_963976505.1 uncultured Reichenbachiellaceae bacterium | reverse complement strand
ATCCAGTTGCAGCAAAAAAAACTGCTAGTACTTAACAACTAGTTTGGAGTAATGTGACTTCTGGTTTCTAAATACAATCAAATACCTTCCTGCTATTAGATGAGAAGCGTCCCAAATTATTTGTTGCTTTCCATGTTTGGTCTGCCCCGAATATATTTGAGCAACTTTTTTGCCTTGTAGATCCATTAAACTGACTTCCAGTGGCTCTCCATTCGAATAAAAATCTATGGAGGTGATGCCAACCAAAGGATTGGGATAAATATTTGCCTCCGTTTCTGTCTTTAAAGGATTCAGCCCTGAAATCACTTCTGGCTTACCTATTATTGGTAAAGTTTCAAATTCATTAAGCATTACATTGGTAGTATCGGCCGTACTGACGCCAAACCATTGCTCAATGATAGAAGCATTTACTTGCCTGAAATCATACTGCATCTCTAGGTTGTGTTCAAAAGTAGAATTGCTATCTATTGTTGGATTATTTCCTAATACTCCCCCTGTCACTTCATTACCAAATACAAACAATGGTGCTGCAGAACCATGATCTGTACCCAAGCTGGCATTCGAAACTATTCTTCTTCCAAATTCAGAAAAAGTCATTCCTATTACTCTATCATCTATACCTTGTAATTCGGCATCTTGCATAAATGCCATCACCGCATCATTTACCTTTTTGAGTAATTCGGCATGTTCTCCTTTTGTATGATCTCCTGCAACTACTTGTGCATCATGGGTATCAAAACCTCCAATCCTCACCATATAAACCGGTGTTTTCAACCCTCCAGCTATGAGCTTTGAAACAATTTTCAATTGCGCACCTAATACGTTGTTTTCTGGGTAACTGGCATGGGTATTTACTTTCTTCGCTGCAGCAGTTACCACCTCACCATACAGTTGTGATTGCCTGGCCACCAAACGCACAAATTTTAACTTATCTCCTGCTACAGTATCTGGAGCCTCCTCTTCTACATTATCTACAAGGTTGTAAAACGAATCCGCATTATTTAGCACCATACTCATTGAGGCAGTAGGCCCTTGAAAAAGCAATGAACTACCGTACCCAATCTCAATAGCCAAAGGGTCAGGCATTTCAGTATTAGGGTACTCATCAGGATATTGTGGGTATTCTTGCGATAGCAACCTGCCTGGCCAACCTGAGTTCACCAGCTGATTGGAATCAGAGCCACTCATCCAAATATCTGTAGATCTAAAATGGGAGTAATTCTGTTCGGGATATCCGACATTCTGAACAATACCAAGTCTTCCTTCTTCATATAGTGATTTAAAACCAGGTAAACTAGGGTGTAATCCCACCTGAGCATCATCCAGACCTAGTATCTTGTCGTCAGGCAATACCACATGAGGCCTCACTTTGTTTAATACTGACACCTGATCCATTGGAATCACCGTATTCAATCCATCGTTTCCACCTTGCAGGTAAATGAGAATTAAAACCCTATTGGAATCCGAAGCAAGTCTGAGAAAGTTCTCTAACGACTTCCTTCCTTGCATAGAAAAACCAAACGATGACATCAATCCTGGTATAGCCAATGAATGTCCTGCATGTCTTAGAAATTTTCTTCTGTCCATAATTTCCACTTTACATCAATTGAAATTCACCAAGCTGCAACATTGATTGAAAGGTGATTTTCAACCTGGATTCAACCACAAGTTTGTACTCCTCATTAGATGGATCGTTGGTATGGCTATACCAAGCGGCTGTCCAATAATAATCACTTTGTTGCCCAGACAAAAGAATATCCTTTAACCTCTCGATTGCTTCCAGTGACAAAGGCGTTCCAAGCAACAAAAAAGAAGCTTCCTCTAGCATTTCTTTAGGCAATTCTGGAGTAGAAAGTTGGCTTATAAAAGCGATTAAGTCTGCATTGATCTGCAAGTCTTCTGTCACCCAAAAACCCCAAAACAACATCGAATCAACCCTCAATGCACGAGCAGTAATGGTATCCGTTGTTATCCATGATTTATCAAACTGTGGCGCTTGATAGTAAGCCGGCCAACCTGCCACACTTGGAGGGTCAGCTATTTCCATCCCCATACCTGCCATGCTCCACAAGATGCTCGCATGCGTTTTTGCAACCATATATAAATCATCAGGGTCATCATACTGCATTCCCAATATCCTCCAAACACCAATTAAATGATCAGCTGGATTTTTCAACAATACACCTCTATTTTCAATATCATAAAAATGTTCACTGCTTAATAAAGCTTCCAAAACAGGTCGGATTTCATAATTATTAGATCTGAAAATATTGGCCAAAGGAATTATTACATTCGCTTCAGTAGCTTGATCGATTTCATTGTAGACAAAGAAATTATATAGCCTACGACAGATGTACAATGCCACTTCATTGTTTTCAAATATCATATCCAAAAGCTCATCAACTTCACTACCTCCTTCTTCTCCCGTTTTACCAACGATGATACGATTGCCATAAAAAGATGAAAATTGTTTGTCCGAAGTATCATGTGCCCATGGCCTAAACACAGGTGTTATCACTCCTGCATCCAGTACACCCTGCCAATCCACTCCCCATCCCGTCAATACCCTAGCAGCAGCCTGCACATCTGATTCTGTGTATTTAGAATTTTCTCCCTTACCTATACAAAACAATTCCTGCAATTCTCTTGCATAATTTTCATCTGGTGATTCCTTTACATTGGAGGCGCCATTCAAATAATACAGCACTGCAGGGTCTACTGTAATTTCTTTAATCAAAGTTTTAAAATTGCCAAAGGCATGCTTTCGCAAAACATCGAAGTATTGATAACTGGCCTTGCCTACAAATACTCCCCAAGATTCTGTCACCAACAAATTATGCCAGAATAAAACGAGTTTTTCTGTAATATTTGACTGCTGACTGATCATGTTTTTTATCAACCAGAATTTCAAAGATCCCACCCTTTGTCCTTCGTAATCAAAGCCATAAGGAGCCTCGATCCAACTTTCCCCAAATGCAATATCAGGATCTTCTATCCCTTCACTTGAGCTATTGTAATCATTTACTGGAGCATTAGGGCTTTCAGATTCTGATAAAACTGACGCAATAGCCTGATCAAAAGTCAGACCCGAATAATAGTCCATCTCACTCTTTTTGGCTCCAAACAAAGTCCTTCGCAATAAATGTATGGTTGTTTCCTTATCCCATTCACCAGAATACTTAACTATACCTGTGCTTAAGGTTTTTCTATTCACCTTTTTAGGCGATATGGATTGTGTCGTTACACTCAGGTCAATAGGTTTCACTTTCCTGAAACCATCCACCACTAAAGCATCTACTTTAGGTTTGTCATCGCCAATGTTTTCTTTTACTTCAGAAGCTTGCATAACTTAATATTAGTGGAAATACACTCTTATTACAATAAAATAGGGGCTAACCCTCAATGAATGTCGTTCAACATATTGTTTTAAAGCATCTTCACCCTTATAATATGGGAATTTCAAATCTTTAATTTCATTCGTTTTACTCATTAAAGTTAAAGACAGCAATTGGATTTGAATTTCTCTTGCAGCCTATTATTTTTCATTTATATTTGCCTTACTTATCAAGAAAGACCGAGGGATTGGGCCCTTAGACGTCTTGGCAGCATATCCATAGCCGCAATACGGATGTTGTGCCAACTCCCACTTCAACTATATCAAGTTGGAAAAAGATAGGTGATCGTCAAATGATTTCTTAGGTAAGCAAAATTTAGTTCCAAACTAAACATTTAGATATGGACATTAGAGATATTCTCAAAGAAAGAATATTGATTTTGGACGGTGCTATGGGTACCATGATCCAACGTCACAAATTAGAAGAAAAAGACTTCAGGAATGAAGAACTGAAAGACCACACTGTACCATTAAAAGGCAACAACGATTTGTTGTCTATTACCCGTCCAGACGTGATCAAAGGAATTCATGCGGAGTATTTTGAAGCTGGAGCAGATATTGTCGAAACCAATACATTTGGTAGCACATGGATCGCTCAAGCAGACTACAAGTTGGAAGACTGGGTCTATCGGATCAATTTTGAATCAGCGAAATTAGCCAAAGAAGTAGCGAAAGAATTTAGTGCCAAAGAGCCTGACAAACCTCGGTTTGTAGCTGGATCGATGGGTCCTACCAACCGACTGGCTTCTATGTCCCCTGATGTAAACGATCCCGGCTTTAGAGCAATCAACTTCGATCAACTGAAGCAAGCATTTTCGAATCAGGCTAAAGCACTGCTTGATGGAGGAGCTGACTTGTTATTGGTAGAAACCATCACCGACACTTTGAATGCCAAAGCTGCTTTGATGGCCATCGATGAAATAGCAGAAGAACGTGGCATCAAAATACCTATTATGGTATCAGGTACCATTACAGATGCAAGTGGAAGGATATTATCTGGCCAAAACACCGAAGCTTTCTTAATCTCAATATCTCATTTGGATTTATTAAGTGTCGGCTTGAACTGTGCCTTAGGAGCCAAAGAACTTAAGCCTTACTTGCATGTACTTTCAAGCAAATCCGATTTCAACATTAGTGCTCACCCAAATGCTGGGTTGCCTAACGAATTTGGTGCTTATGATGAAACACCGGAAGATATGGTCAACCAAATCAAAGAATTTTTAGACGAGGATTTGATCAACATCATTGGAGGCTGCTGTGGCACAACACCAGATCATATCAAAGCGATCGCTGAATTGGCGGATGGGTATAGGCCTAGAGTTGCAATGAATTCTAAGTCCATGGTCGATAGTCAATAAGTCTATAGACAGGTAATCATAAGATATCATGGCATTTAAATTCGAGAAATTAAAAGTTTGGAAAAAAGCTATAGAATTGGCCAATGATGTGCACGTACTTACCAAAAAATGGCCAAAAGAGGAGGTTTATATTCTTACCTCTCAAATGAAACGTGCGACAGATTCTATCTCATTAAATGTTACAGAAGGAAGTACAGGACAATCAAATCCTGAATTTTCAAAATTTTTAGGATATGCAATAAGATCCGCTTTAGAAGTTGTAAACTGCCTCTACCTTGCAAAAGGAAGAGATTTAATCAATACCGATGAATTTAATTTGTTTTATGAAAAACTAACCGAAATCATCAAAATGCTTCAGGCATTGCGTAATTCAATTAAAAACTGACTGTGGACAATTGACCATAGACTATCGACCAAAAACAATGAACATACACCCCGACTACCCCGGAAAATACAAGTACAAGTGGCACAATTATACTCCAATGAAGCTCAGCGGATTGGAACCTTTGATTGTCACTCCTGAGTTGAATTTTATAAATGTAGGTGAAAGGACTAATGTTACTGGTTCGCGAAAATTTCTTCGCTTGATCAAAGAAGAAAAATTCGAAGACGCACTGGCAATAGCAAGAGATCAGGTAGAGGGAGGCGCCCAGATCATTGACGTGAACATGGATGAAGGAATGCTGGATGGAGTAAAAGCCATGACCGATTTTCTGAATCTAATGGCATCAGAACCTGATATAGCTCGAATTCCTGTCATGATTGACAGTTCAAAGTGGGAGATCATAGAGGCTGGATTGAAATGTGTGCAGGGAAAATCAGTTGTAAATTCCATTAGTTTAAAGGTAGGTGAAGAAGAGTTTATCCGTCAGGCAAAGCTTATCAAACAATATGGTGCTGCAACCATCGTCATGGCTTTTGATGAAGACGGACAAGCAGACAATTACCAAAGAAGGATTGAAATCGTCAAGAGAACTTATGATCTGATGGTTGGCCCCAAAATCAACTTTCCTCCACAAGATATTATTTTCGACCTCAACATTTTCCCGGTAGCTACCGGTATGGACGAGCACAAAAAGAACGCAATGGATTTTTTCCAAGCCACTCGATGGGTAAGGGAAAATCTACCGGCAGCACATGTAAGTGGAGGTGTCAGTAATGTGTCCTTTTCTTTTAGAGGTAATAACCCTGTAAGGGAAGCCATGCATTCTGCGTTTCTTTATCATGCGATTGGTCAAGGAATGGACATGGGAATAGTAAACCCAGCAATGCTGGAAATTTATGATGACATCCCAAAAGAATTGTTGGAAAAAGTGGAAGACGTCCTATTTGACAGGTGTGAAGATGCCACTGGAAACCTTCTTGATTTCGCTGAATCATTCGTTGGTGCGGAAAAAGCCGAAAAGAAGAACGACGAATGGAGAGAGTTACCCGTCGGCAAGAGGATCGAACATGCATTGGTGAAAGGTATAGTCGAGTTTATAGATGGAGATACAGAAGAAGCACGCCAGCTCTATGATAAGCCTTTGCACGTCATAGAAGGACCATTAATGGACGGAATGAATGTCGTAGGGGATTTATTTGGAGAAGGAAAAATGTTTTTACCACAGGTAGTAAAAAGTGCCCGTGTAATGAAAATGGCTGTGGCTTACCTTACGCCTTACCTTGAAGCTGAGAAAGCAGAAGGAGCTGCCAAAAACGCTGGAACCGTACTTTTAGCTACCGTAAAAGGTGATGTCCATGATATTGGAAAGAATATTGTAGGTGTGGTGATGGCATGCAACAACTATGAGATCATAGATATGGGTGTGATGGTGCCAGGAGAAAAAATACTGAAAAAAGCACGTGAAGTAAATGCCGATATCATTGGCTTGAGTGGATTGATTACTCCTTCCTTGGATGAAATGGTGGACTTTGCTAAGTTGCTCGAAAGAGAAAAAGCACAATTCCCATTACTGATAGGAGGTGCCACCACTTCCCGAATCCATACTGCTGTCAAAATTGACCCTTGCTATTCTGGCCCTGTAGTTTACGTTTTGGATGCATCGAGAAGCGTTCCTGTTGCTGGAGATTTACTAAATGAAAAGAAAGACGCTTTTGTTTCTGGACTAAAAAAAGAATACCAGGAAGCAAGAGAGAAGCATGCAGGAAGAACTAAAGAAAAAAACTACATTCCTTTCGAAGAGGCTCAGGAAAATTGTTTCAAAATAGATTGGAAAACCACACCCATCAAAAAGCCTAACTTTATAGGAAATAAAACTTTTAACAATTATTCCCTTGAAGAAATAAGTAAGTACATTGACTGGACTCCTTTTTTCCAGACTTGGATGTTGAAAGGCAAATACCCCAAAATTTTTGAAGACAAAGTCATTGGCATTGAAGCAAAAAAATTGTTTAATGATGCCAACAAAATGCTGGATCAAATCATTGTAGACCAAAGCTTAACTGCCAATGGAATTATAGGGATTTATCCTGCTAACAATACCAATGGTGATGATGTGAAAATCACAGATGAGGATGGAAATGAATTAACCACTTTCCATTTTTTGCGTCAGCAAGGAAAAAAAGGAAAAAATATCGCCAATAACTCCTTAGCAGATTTTATAGCACCTGAATCAAGTAACCGCCAAGATTATATGGGTTTCTTTGCCGTAACCGCTGGGATCGGTATTGAAAAAATGCTCGAGAAGTTTAAAAAGGAGCATGATGATTACCAATCCATTATGGTCAAAGCAATTGCTGATCGTTTGGCGGAAGCTTTTGCAGAATTGATGCATAAAAAAGTGAGAATGGAAATTTGGGGATATGCAACAGAAGAAACATTGGAAAATCAGGAATTGATCTCTGAAAAGTACAAAGGCATCCGACCTGCACCGGGATATCCTGCTTGTCCGGATCATACGGAGAAACCCTTATTGTTTGACTTGCTCAATGCAGAAAAGGAAACTGGTATAATATTAACAGAGTCCAATGCCATGTACCCTGCTGCTGCTGTCAGCGGATTCTACTTTGCCAATGAAAACTCCAAATACTTTGGACTTGGGAAAATAGAAAAAGATCAGGTGATCGATTATGCCAAACGAAAAAATATGACATTGGAAGAGGCTGAAAGGTGGTTATCACCTAATTTGGCGTACAATTAAGAGTGTTTTAGTACTATGTTATATAGTGTTATAGTTTAAAAGTTGAATTGTAATGGCAAAAATTGAAAAATTTGAAGATCTAGATTGTTGGAAAGAATCCAGAATTTTGGTCAAAAACATATATTCCAATCTCAATCAAAACAATTTAATAGACTATGACACAAAGAGCCAATTGAGACGGGCAACATTGTCAATAATGAATAATATTGCAGAAGGATTTGGAAGATATAGCAACAAAGAATTTATAAGATTTTTAGAATACTCTAGTAGTTCTGCCGCAGAAGTGAAAAGTATGATTTATGTTCTGGAAGACTTAAACTACTCTGACTCTGAATATTTGAAAGAAATTCATGATCAGATAGACAAAACCAGAAAACTAGTGCTTGGACTTATCCGCTACCTAAAAAATCGGAAATTAGATTAAAACCAAAACACTATAATACTTAAGAACTACAACACCTATTACGAATGAAAGTAACCGAACATATAAAAAACGCCAAAGGCAATACCCTTTTTTCATTAGAGATCATCCCTCCTAAGAAAGGAGAAAACATTCAAGGAATCTATGACCACATTGATCCTTTGATGGAATTTAAGCCACCGTTTATAGACGTGACCTATCATAGGGAAGAATATATTTTCAAAAAACATCCCAATGGACTTTTGGAAAAGAAAACCACCAGAAAACGCCCTGGAACTGTGGGTATATGTGCTGCCTTAATGAATCGGTACAAAGTCGATACTGTACCACACATTATCTGCGGTGGTTTCACCAAAGAAGAAACTGAAAATGCGCTAATAGACCTTAATTTTCTTGGCATTGACAATGTATTGGTGCTACGTGGTGATGCCATCAAATCCGATGGAAAATTTATTCCCACACCGGGAGGCAATCAGTATGCAACCGAACTCTTGGAACAAGTGAACCACATGAACAACGGCAGATACTTGGACGAAGGTCTAGAAAATGCCTTTCCGACCAACTTTTGCATCGGAGTGGCGGGTTATCCAGAAAAACATTTTGAAGCTCCCAACCTTAATACCGATTTGAAATACCTCAAAGACAAGGTAGATGGTGGTGCACAATATATTGTTACGCAAATGTTTTTTGACAATCAAAAATTCTTTGAGTTTGTAGAAAAATGTAAAGATATGGGCATAAATGTGCCAATCATTCCAGGGTTGAAGCCAATTACTACCAAAAGCCAGGCAACTGTACTTCCAAGCATTTTCCACATTGATTTACCAGACGATCTGGCCAATGCACTAGACAAATGCAAAGACAATACGCAGGCAAAGGCAATTGGCGTAGAATGGGGCATCCAGCAGTCTAGGGAACTGAAAGACAGTGGCGTTCCTGTTTTACACTACTACTCCATGGGAAAATCCACCAGTGTACAAAAAATAGCAGAGGGCGTATTTTAAACCTTTGCAATTAGGACGGATTGGTTTACATTTAATAGATGAAACTCATAGAATGTCCTCGTGATGCCATGCAAGGTCTTAAAGAATTTATTCCAACAGACCTTAAAATCGACTACATCAACAAACTGCTGAAAGTAGGTTTTGATACAATAGATTTTGGCAGCTTCGTTTCACCTAAGGCCATACCACAAATGCGGGACACAGCGGAGGTACTAAATGGACTGGAATTATCAAGATCAAACTCTAAACTGCTGGCAATTGTAGCCAATGTAAGAGGTTCCAGAGAAGCTTCAGTATTCGAAGAAATTTCTTATCTGGGTTTTCCTTTGTCGCTATCCGAATCTTTCCAGCAAAAAAACACCAACAAGTCAATTGCAGAAGCATTTGATGACATTAGTGACATTCAGGATATCTGTCAAAAGTCTGGTAAAACACTTGTCACCTATATCTCCATGGGATTTGGCAATCCTTATGGCGATCCTTATGAAACGGACTTTGTAGCTCAGTTTGTATCGCAATTGGAAAAGAAGGATGTTTCAATAATTTCACTTGCAGATACAGTAGGTTTATCAAATCCCACTAACATCTGGTCGTTATTTAAAACAATCACTGTACAATTTCCAGAAATCGAATTTGGTGTGCATTTGCATTCAGATTTGGATTCTTCCATTGAAAAAATTGATGCCGCATACAAGTCAGGATGTAGAAGGTTTGATGGCGCTCTCAATGGGTTTGGAGGCTGTCCAATGGCTAAAGATGAACTGGTCGGCAATATTGCAACAGAAAAAATTATACACTACCTCAATAAATTTGACCATCAACTCGAAATAGACTTCAAAGCTTTGGATGATGCACTCAACCTTGCACCACAGGTGTTCTTGCAAAAATAGATTCTAGACAAAATGATTTCAACACAGTTTATATCTTTTTCCGGGTAATGACCTTACCAATCCGTCAAACTCTAAAGTCAACAAAATACTCACAGCTTGATTGATGGA
>CAXBNB010000074.1:0-10416 GCA_963976505.1 uncultured Reichenbachiellaceae bacterium | reverse complement strand
AATCAACAGGAAAAGGTATAAGCCAGCCATGTGCACCTTAGTAAGCATACCAAACCAACTTAAGGAGCAGGAGGAAGCCAGAATAAAATATCATGCTTATACGAAAAGTTAAGTACAAGCATCTTTTGGACAAAACTTACCCATTGGGAGTTTTGGCCTTTTTCCTTGTTTTACTTTCCTATTATATTCTATTGGACATGGCTGGTAATAAAGACCCGCTCACTTTTCTTTTTCACTGCTTCTAACCCGGGCATTGAATTCGGAGGAATGCTGGGGGAGTCTAAAGCTAAAATTTACAACAAAATCAACTCAAAATATATCCCAAAAACTTATAAGCTCTCTCCAAAAATTGATCGGATAACTTTCACAGAAAGGCTACAAAAAGAGAATATTTCTTTCCCATTTATACTTAAGCCAGATATTGGAGAAAGAGGCTGGATGGTTAAATTAATCAAAAATGAAACCGATCTGAACAGCTACCTCATCACAACGATACAATATGCTGTTTCCAATACAAATCCAGAGGTGGGAGAAAAAAGAATTGGTTTCAAAAAAGGTGTCTTATTTACAAAGCATGGGCTTGCTTAGTTTATCTAACACTAGCTATTTTATCTACCTTGCTGGTATCTCTACAGGAACATTCCTTTTGTTGGTCACTTTAACTCAACTCGGCTCCAGGTTTTCTTTTATACAAACGAACAAATTCATCTTCTATCGGATTCCCGGACTCACATTTATGTGCATGGGCGTCTACACTTTTTTGAAATAATCTCTACCGTACCCAAGTTACTTTGTCCTCAATCGGCTTTCTTTTGCCATCAGGCCATTTGGTTTTAGGTATTCCCAAATAAAGAAATCCTAAGAGCAGGTCCTTTTCACCTAAACCAAAAAACGGTTTTGCTTCTTCTAAATAGGTAATGCCACCAGAACCCCAATAGCAACCAACTCCATAGGCTGTTGCTGTCAGGTACATGTTTTGAACTGCACATGCCACAGCAGACACTTCTTCTATTTCAGGAATTTTTTCAGTTTCACAGCGCTTCATTCCGATCGAAATGATATGCGACGCAAGAAGCGGTTTACTTGCTAATTTCAAAAATTTAGATTCATCATAGTTCCCATTAGACTGTGACGCTTCTTTGTATAGCCCCGATTGAAATTCTGCCAGTTTTTTAAGTCCCTCTCCTGCAAATACTGTAAACCTCCATGGTTCTGTCATGGCATGAGTAGGTGCCCAATTTGCATTCGTTAAAATGTTTTTTATAATTTGATCATCAATAATTTCACCCGAATACATGTTGGGATATACTGACCTTCTTTTGCTAATAAGCCTGTTTACTTCTCCAATGTCAAAATTCTTCATCTCTATAGCTTTTAAAATGTAAAAGACTGTTTTGTGATTTAATCCTCACAAAACAGTCTTTTCTAACAAACGTAATATTATCGGGAAATGATGACCTTAGATGTACTGATTATCAGATTGTCTTCATTGGTGTCAATAAAATTCAAAATGTACATTCCATTTCGAATTCCAGAAATATCCAATTCTGTTTTTTTGTTAAATCCATTGATAATTTCCTGATCCAAAAGCACATTTCCAAATAAATCTACCACTCTGGCATAAACTCCTGTCGAAGTTAATTTGTCATAATTAATGGTCAATTTATTCTTAGCAGGATTTGGATAGACAATTAATTCCCCAAAATACTCTTTGTGAATACTCAATATTTCATTTAATCCGACATGAATTACTCCTTCCGGAGTGGCTGTCGCCAAAACCGTGAAGGTATTGGCTTCTCTAAGGTCCCCACTTACCACAAATTCAGTGAATGAATCTTCGTCCATAGGTATTCCCGGAAATTCAATATTGAACCTATAGGTGCCCGGTATTAATTCCTCAAAGACAAATTCTCCATTATCATTTGTTTCTACATAGGCATACAAGTCAAATATTTCATCCGCATCACCACGCCCAGAACCTCTACGTCTTTTCAGCACACAACCTTTACCTTTAAGCCTTCTTCTACCCAACGTCCTGCCATCATCCAAACCATCGTCTTCTTCAAATACACCAGCAAATGTGCCATCCCCGAAATTTCCTGGATCAGGCACAGGAATATTGGTAATATTGATATTTAATTTGCCCTTTTTATCTCTAAGTGAAAGCGTATCGGCAGCCAACCATTCATACTGGCTCACATAATATGTCTGAATGAATTTAGTGGGGTCTGACCTTACTCCAATGAGGTAATCTCCCAACGGTACATCTCGAATAATATACCCATCCAACCCAACCTTAAATACCGGTTGACCAGTGGAGGGGTTGACTAAAGAATCGTACCTGGTATTTAGGTCTCTGATCACCATCATTCCAATATCCCCCTCGTTCACTTCATCACCATTGTTATCATAGACCCTACCTTGGAGATCAACTGTTCCTATAACCTGAGTTTCATTGCTCACTAATGTTAATCCAGGAACCTTTGGATTGGTAATTCGACACCTGTATGTTCCCATATTGTCGAAACGTAAATTTTCCAAAACAACTGTCGCTCCAACTTCATTTGCCTGAACTTCAAATGAAGCGGGATTTCCATAGAGCACATGGGCTTTTCTCTCCCATTCATACACATTGTTTTTTCCACCTATTTTCACACTAATAGGGTAATCAACTCCTGCTTTTATTTTTACAGGATCGACAGCTGGTCCGAACGGATTTTGTGTTCCTATAACCATCTTACTTAAGTGATCGAGGTTTCGCTCAAAGTCATCAAATTCCAATTTATTTCCAGACACATTGATGCTTTCAATCTTTTTCAAAGATGTCATATCCGGCAGTCCCGTAATGGCATTTCCAGAAAGGTCAACAGATTTGATTTGGGTAATGTCTCTAATGTCGGAAGGGAGGTCATTGATAACTCCTCGACCAGGTAAATTCAGTCCGGTGATTCTATTGCCTGCATCAACTACGCCAGTCCAATCTCCAACGCGTCTATTGTCTCTCCTCCAACCAATGACAGTCCCAGTCCAATTGGCACCACCCATCGCATCATATATCGAGAGTAGAGCCAAGCTGTCTCGCTCCAATGAAGAAACACGGAGTTGAACCGGATTGGTCTCCAATGTGATTCCGGCATAAGCTGGATTGGTCACTTCCACATGATAAACACCATCATGTATTTTGTAAATCAAAAATGTCAATGGAACGATACCTAATTCAGGATCAACGCCTCCTACTACCTCTACCCCATCTTTGTACCATTGGTACTGATTGTCCGTACCTCCTACTAGTCTATTCAACTCTATTGAAGAGGTACTCTCTGCAACAATAACGGTATCTTCAAGCAATAACCCCTGTGGGTTGAAACTGTAGGCGCTATTAACTCTAATATCTGCAATCGCATCCAATGCTGCAAAATCAAGTTTATTCAAAGTAATATCTAGAGTGGTCAAAGACCCTTCAGTAGTCAAAGAGGATAAATCCGCAACCGAAGTAAGTAGGTTATTACTTATATTCACTGTGACTAAGTCATTAAATCCAGATGAAATATCTGGAAAACTACCCGACAAGTTATTTCCTGACAGATCCAATGCTGTAATGCTTCCACCACTGAAAGTAACTCCATACCAATCTTTCACTTTACCCTGCAACCATTGACCTTTATTTGTCCAGTTTTCACCATTGGCTTCCATATATACATTGGTCAGCAACAGTGAATCCGCTTTTAGCTCAGCAGATACTGGTAACTTCACAGTAATTTCATTGCTATTAGCGGAAGTATAATCTGGTGCTACATTTGCCCTAACTCTGTAGTAATATTTTGTATCATGGTACAAACCTGTGATTTTAGAAGATAATTCTGTTGTACTTAGGCTTTCATAACCTTGCAAAAAGGTATCGAACGATTTGCTTGTAGAAACGTCAAGCAGATAGCTTGTAGCTCCGGGGTATTTATTCCAATTGGCTGTGAAACCGAAGGGCTCAACCTGATTCGCAAATGTCGCTACTGGGGCTATCACAGAAAATAGTGCATTACTCACATCCATTACCTTGCTGTCATCAGTTCTCACTCTTATACTGTAGGTATTCGATGCTTTAAATAAAGCTCTATCTACAAACCACTCATAGTTTCCAGACAAACTGGAAACAGTACCATCAGTCAAGGGGTTCCAAAACAACCCGCCATTAACGGAGTATTCAATAACTAGCTGAGTATCGCCCGCCAATCCGGTTGTATTATATGAAATGGTAAAATTCCTATTCTGATCTAATTTTTCTCCTCCATTAGGATTCAATAGAGTAATTGATTTTTGTGCGATAACCTCAAATACTGCATCACTCTGATCTTGAAGCGTATTGGCAACATTTTGTACTCTGATCAAGTAATTGGGCCCAATAGTATAAGTAGCATCATCCACAAACCACGAAAACGAACCATTAAACCCTGCCACTGTATTGCTGGCAATATTGTTCCAATTGGTTCCATCTGTGGACCATTCAATATCAATCACTTGACTGGCATCCAAACCAAAGGAATTGAATTTGATACTGTATTGACCATTTTGTTGTATTTGCTCACCTCCATTTGGAGAGGTCAAATTTAACGTCAAGGATACAGGAACAACCACTTCAAAGGGCTGTACGCTCTCACTAGAAACTGCACCATTATTTATTTGAACTCTAACTTTATAATTAACCCCCACAGCGAAAGTAGCGGCATCCACATACCAAACGTAATCGCCATTAAGCTCATTGGCAGAAGCTGTTGTCAGGTTGAGCCAGTTGTTACCTCCATCTACAGAATAATCAATATTTATGTTTTCACTTTCAGAAATACTTGATTCGTCCCAAGTAATGGTTTGTGTGCTGTTTTGCTCAATTTGCTCACCTCCCAGTAGAGCAGTCAATGTAAGTTCTGGTACTATCTCCTCAATTATTGAAAATAGATTGTCACTTTCGTCAATAGCAGATGAATTTATATTTCTAACCCTTACTCTATATCGCTGGTGTGGAAAAAACACCGTTGGATCAATATACCAACTAAATTTACCATTGAACAAAATCACAGTAGTAGCTGCCAAGTTAGTCCAGTTAAATCCATCAGTAGAGTATTCAAGTACAATGGTTTCATCGTCTTCCAATCCTAAAGTGTTGAACAATATATCAACAGTTGTGTTTTGCTGAATCACCTCTCCTCCATTTGGTGATAGAATATTAAATGCCACCCTATCAGGAGATATGATTTCAAAAAAGTCATCACTGTCATCAGATACTGCATCATCAGCTGTTCGTACTCTTATCTTATTACTAATACCCAAATCATAAATGGCTTCATCTACAAACCAATTGTACTGTCCTTTTAGATTTACTACGGTACCACTTGCAAGAAAATCCCAACCAGAAAAACCTCCGTCAGAAGAATATTCTATAATTAGAGTTTCTGAATCTGGAATTCCAACTGTACTCCATGCTATTTCATAATTACTGTTGAGGGCTAGTTGTTCATTAGTATTCGGTGAAGACACAGTAATCTTTGAAACAACCTGTGGCTCAACAATTTCGAATATTCCTCCTTCTGAAATTATCAGTCCGCTGGCATCATCAATTATTCTGATTCTATAATCAGCGCGCGCTCCATAGATAAAATCATCAACAGACCAATTGTAAGTGCCTCCAAAAACAGCTACTGTGTTGGTAGCAATTGTGTTCCAAGCTATTCCGTCATTTGAATATTCCAATCTCAATACATCGCTTCCTACAAATCCAGTAGAAGAAAATCGAATATCAAATGTTCCATTTTGTTCGATTTGCTCACCTCCACTTGGAGCGATCATTGTTAATGCCTGAGCAATAGGTGCAACAATGGAGAATAACTCATTGCTTCTGTCCGAAACGGAAGAATCCATAGTTCTTACCCTAACCTGATAGTTGGTATTGACGCCAAAAATGGAGTTGTCAATAAACCAGTTCAAAGAACCATTGAAACTGCTAGCAGACCCAGATGCAAGTTGCTGCCAAGTACTGCTGGTGGTGAATTCTACCACCAAATTTTCTGATCCAATAAAATTGGTAGTATTCCACTTAATGACTTGTGTACTATTTTGTTCGATTTGCTCGCCTCCATTTGGATAAGTCACTACAATGGATTTGACCACCTCTGGAACAATCTGAAAATTTTGATCACTGGCATCCAAAGCAGTGCTACTCGTATTTCTCACTCTTACCTTGTATTGACTGCCTACGGTATAAGTAGCGGGATTGATAAACCAATCATATTTTCCTGCAAAAGCAGACACAGTTCCCTGAGCTATGAAAAACCAATCATTGCTTAAACCACCATCTTTTGAATACTCAATGACCAAAGTTTCTGATCCTTGAAAATTCAGTGAATTCCATGATATGTTAAATGTTGAATTTCGTTTGATCTTTTCACTGCCATTTGGATTTAATAATGTAAGCACCGGACGTGATTCAATGATGCTGAAAAACGCATCGCTTATACCTTCAGTAGTTCCGTCCTGAGTTCTTACCCTTATTTTATAACTGTTACCAACGACATACTTACTTTGATCTATGAACCAATTGTAGTTGCCTTCATATTGACCTACCAAACCACTGGCTATTCCTGCCCAACTGGAACCGTCATTTATAGAATATTCTATAACGATTGAGCGGGTACGTGAGATCCCTGTAGTAACGAATGAAATATTATGAGTGCTCTTTTGTTCATAAATTTCACCTCCATTTGGAGATAATATACTAATAGTAGCTACCTCAGGCGCTGTAATGGCGAAAGTAGGACTGGCTGAAACTAATGAATTGTTTGAAGTACGTACACGGATTTGATACTGGTTACCAGCCTCATAGATTTCATTATCAGCAAACCAGTTGATCTTACCATTGAGTCCAGCAACCGTTCCTGTTTTAATTACTGACCATTCCACACCCCCATCATTGGAATATTCTACAAATAAATTCTCTGTTCCAATAAAATTGCTTGCTTGCCAAGTAATGGCAAACGTACTGTTCTGCTCTATTGATACTGTACCTGCATTAGGTGATTGTAAGCTTAAAGCAGGAGGAATTGGTGCTGCCACTGTAAAATTCGATGCACTTTCAACCACGGACGTACCGTCTGGCGTTCGCACTCGAATTCTGTGTGTTGCCCCTTGTGAAACATCATTGATTCCAACAAACCAATTGTACTTACCTGCAAACATATTCACCGACCCACTTGAAAGAACTGTATAATTGGCTCCTGCGTCTAAGGAATGTTCCACTATCAAGGTTTCTGTACCCACAAAATTTTGAGCACTCCAGTTGATAGTATATGTACTGTTCTGAAAAACAGTGATACCAGCATTGGTCGGGTTTATCAATGTCAATACTTTCGGAGGAGATATTATTTCAAATGTTCCTGAACTCTCCCCTATAACCGAACTATCGTCAGTTCTTAACCTTATTTTATAATTGTCCCCAGAAACTTGAGCAGCACTGGTCGTCCAGTCAAAACTGCCATTGTAACCAGAAATAGTGTTGGAAGATAAAAATGTCCAACTAGAACCACCATTGGCAGAGTACTCTAATATGAGTGTAGGGTCTCCTGTAAAATTAGAAGTGTTAAATCCAATATTTACCTGATTTCCCTGCTCAAAAGTACTCCCTCCTTCAGGAGAAGTCATGGTGATAGACGGACTGCCTGAAGCGATAATATTAAACGAAGCGCCAGCACTTACAAATAAATTCTTATTAGCATCGCCCAAGCCAAAATCACTTTCTACGGGCAACAAAGTATTGAATGAAGAGACAGTTGCCCCAACTGAAATATCAGCAGTAAGCCAATAGAAAACACTGCCATCCCTTTCAATACTCTGTGAAAATTCGTGAGTAACATGATTCTCAGTGAGATTGCTATAGTCAACTCCATCGCCTTCCTGAGTCGCTGTATTGAAGTTGTTCACAGAATTACTAAATAATTTAAACCCTCCGGTTTCAAAATCTGTAGCCGTAGAACTTCCCTGAAATCGGAAAACTATTCCAGCTACATCGGCACTTGCTGCCGTTACATCAAACCTGAATTGGCTAATGATATTGCCACTACTTCCAGCTAACAAACTCTTGCCAGATATTGGTAAAGTGAAAATGCTGACTGTAGGGTCGGGTATAATAACTTCAAAGCTCGAAGAACTTTCTGACGATGTAGTGTTATTCTCAGTCCTGACTCTTATTCTATAGTTTGATCCTGGATTGAAATTAAATTCATCTACAAACCAATTATATGTTCCATTCAACAATGCGGAAGAATTACTTCCTAGAGCATTCCAGTTGCTACCGGCATCAGTAGAATATTCAATTACAATGGTCTCATTTCCTTCAAAATTAGAAGTTGTCCATGTAATTGGAAAATCAGCATTTTGAACCACTTGCTCTCCTCCAACAGGAGAAGTCAAGGTTATTTGTTGGCTGGTAAGTTCCTGTATCGTAAATGTAGCTCCTTGAGTAGTTTGTAAATTTTTTATTGCTACTTCAAATCCGAAATCGTCTATGAGAGGATTACTAATATTGAAGTTTGAGTTGGTACCAGCAGCATTGATGCTGGCTGTTACCCAAAAATACCTTGTGCTTTCTGCGGCAATTGTTTCATTGAGGGAAAACCCTAATTTACTTGTACCAGCATTGCCATAACTGGCAGTCCCAAGTTGAGTAGCCGTAGAAAAATCGTTGCTAGTACTTTGATATATCTTAAACCCGTCCGCCACAAATTCGGCAGCAGTGGCATTGCCCAGTAAAGTAAATTCTACATTGGTAAGTGTCGCATCAGCAACTGCAACATCATAAGTATATTGATAAATAATCTGATTAGAAACACCTACCGTAATACTTGTGCCAGTAGAAGGAATGGTCGAAATAGTAACGACCGGATCTCCTGCCAGAATTTCAAAAGTACCACCACTAACGGCCTCTAAAGCTTGGGCATCATTTCTAGCCCTAATTAGATTATCCACTCCCACCGGGTAAATATCAGAATCCAGGAACAAAGAAAATGTTCCATTCAAATCCGATACTGATCCAGATCCAATTTCTGTCCAATTACCTCCATTGTCTGAGGAATAATCAAAAGCTATGATTTCATTTCCTCCAAGATTCTCTGTACTAAATGATATATTTAAACCTGTATTTTGCTGAATCTGTTCTCCCCCATTGGGAGCTGTCAATGATACAGTAGGAACGAGTCCATTTCCTTGAATGGTGAAATTGTAAGGGTTTTCATCCTCATCGTTATTAGTAATTACAACTTCAGCCGTACGTAATCCTTCTGACTGAGCATTGAACTCTATAGAAAATGTAGAACTCCCGCCAGTAAGTACTACCTGATCAGGCTGAACAACTACCACAAAATCCGTATCTCCGGAAACATTTACTGCATCGGGACCCAATATCAAGTCTCCATCACCAGAATTATTAATCGTATATGTTTTGGATAAAGCACCTGAAGACACTAACAAATCCCCGAAATCAGTATCGTCCAAAATAGAAGGCGTATTGTCATCATCTATAACTTCAATGCCAAGACCTGTTATTTCTATCTCAGGATTTGTAGTGACAATATTAAAGGCATCAGGTAGATTTCCCTCTGCTTGTACATTACCAGCCTGATCACGTCCCGAGGTTACTTGTATATCGATAAAGCCTGTTACTACATTAGCATCAGATACGTTATAAGTCATTGTATAAGTATCATTGTCAAGATTTCCATTCGTAAAAATTCCACCAGAAAAAGTCAATGTAGAGCTTACATCAGGAGTAAAAGTGATCTCAGGAGTGTTGATGCCAATGTCCATTGGTTCGTTGTACACAACTACAATAGAAAATGTACCTGACCCAACATCTGCATCTGTTATTTCAGGCAATGAGGGTGTAATAGAAATTACGCTCGGAACGGTAACGTCCTTTACGACTGTATCTGTTGTCGGAGCTCCTGCATTTGAAGCGGCATCTTTGAGAATTACACTTACTAAAAGTTCACCATCTGCCAAAGTACTTACATCAATATTGTTGACCAATTGAGGGTCATCACTTATGGTTCCACTTCCTGTAACCTTTAATGTATTGCCATCAGCACTGCTGCTAATTTCATATTCATAAACGGCTCCTAACTCACCTGTATTAATATCAAAACTTAATAATGATTCAGCTAAGCTTACAACTGTGTTGTTGATTGTAACACTATAACCTGAAGGTGGGGTAATATCAGAAATAGTAAAAGTCGAACTTGCCAGCAACCCACCATCCATTGGGTTAATAGGTTCATTCAGTCCAAAATTTTCTTCAGGATTAGGCGCATTAAAACCGAAAGTATTTCCTATTGTAGCTCCTGCAGCAACATCTGCAGTGATATACCAATATACAGTTCC
>CAXBNB010000073.1:0-10519 GCA_963976505.1 uncultured Reichenbachiellaceae bacterium | reverse complement strand
CCTTGCTAATTTTGTAAATCGCATTGATTTTGAATTCTCAGTACTAATTCTAGCAGACCTTGGAGCTTTTGCGATAGCTGCTTTTAGTGTTGGTTTGGAATCTGTAAAAATTGCCCTGTCCAATCCAGTGGATTCACTTAGAGATGAATAGTAATTTCATCATAAAATTGTACACCATCGCACAAGATGAGAACGAAACCGTTCACCCAGAATTGCGAAAAATGCCTTAGAGTCTATTTATGGCACTTGGCATGCAAATGGCAAGTTTTGGTTGTTGATGAAATTAGCTCTAAAGCCATGAAAGCACTTATGTTTTTGTCATTTTTATTCTTTTACTTCAGCGCAGTGATGGCTCAAGATTCAATCAAAATGTTAGGAGCTGATCAGCCAATAGTGGTTGGAGAGATTAATGGTAAAAAAGCCTATTTTCTAATCGATACGGGTGCTGATGTGACCATGCTTAACTCTAGAGAATCAACAAAGTATAAATATGAAAACAAACTGTGGGTTGGGAAGAATTATAAATTGTCTGGTCTCAATTCAGAGCATCAAGGAGAAGTATATGTTGCAAAAAATGTAGAGCTAATTGTTGGAGGAAGAAAAATCAAAGGGAGTTATAAATCGATTGACCTTACGTATATCGCCCGGTCGATAGCTGGTGACAGTAGAATCAGAATAGCTGGTATTATTGGTTCAGATGTGATGAGACGACACGATTTTGTAATTAATTACAAAACCAGAAATATCACTTTTACTGGTCACTGAATTTTTTAATAATCCAAACATTAACAGTGACCTATATTAATATTGTTCATCATTGGACAAAATAGTACGATTACGTACACATAAAAGGTACATAAGGAGGCCATACAGTTTTATTTTAAGCTTTTTAGGCTTGGCACTATATTAGCGCTTCCTTTATTACAATTCCAACCTGAACCTAGAAACGATATGCTTAAAGAACATTTGAAGATTACCATAAGAGTGTTGCAAAGAGAGAAAATGTTCGCTTTCATAAATATCCTTGGGCTTGCTGTTGGTATGGCGATCACACTTCTGATCGTTCAGTATGCACGTTTCGAATTGAGTTATGAGACTACTCATAAAAATGCTGATCGTATAGTAAGAATTACAACAGACTATTTAGATAATGGTACCCTTGTAGAGCAAGATTGTGAGGTATTTCCTCCTTTGGTTCCATTGGCGGCTAGCCAAATTCCTGAAGTCGATAATTACACACGGGTGTACATGCTTGAAGAAGTCAAAACCATAGAAGTCAATCAACAGCAGTTGAGCGAAACGCATATTTACGCTGCAGATGCATCCTTCTTTGAGATGTTCGATTATCCTTTATTACATGGAAATGATGACGGCCTTTTTCAGAAGCCTTATGAAGCAGTAATTACGGAAACTACGGCCATGAAATATTTTGGAAAAGTAGATGCAATTGGTAAATCATTCAGAATACCAAGTATAGATAAGTCTGTACAGGTAGTAGGAGTGATCAACGACTGTCCAAAAAATACCCACCTGAAATTTAACCTGCTGCTTTCATACCCAACCATGAAAGCATCATTTCATGAAAGTGATGATAACTGGAATGGTAACAATACTTACGCTTATTTGCTTCTAGACAATTCCACGAGTTACGAACAATTTGCAGCAAAATTTAAAACTTTTAATGACAATTTGGTCAAAGAAAAAAAGTTGGAAACCCTGGCTTTTGTGCCACAGCCAATAAAGGACATTCATTTGTATTCTGATAAATCTTTTGAACCAGAAGTTCATGGAAGTGCTTTGGAAGTATTTTTCTTGCTTGGAGTGGCTTTTTTGACGATTATCATTGCGATGGTCAATTATATAAACTTGGCTACATCCAAAGCATTGGACAGGGCCAAAGAAATAGGAATACGTAAGGTGGTAGGTTGTAGTACGAACCAGATCAAATCTCAGTTTATGGTAGAATCATTTGTGATCAACCTCATGGCAGCAGGAGGAGCCTTGGGTATTATTTTACTAATTCTGCCAGTATTCAAAGATATCGCTGGATTACCTCTTTCGCTAAGTTTTGTGTCTGATCCCATCTTTTGGATTTTGATATTCGGCTTTGTGATTGCGAGTGCCTTTATATCGGGGATATTTCCTGCCTTTATACTTTCTTCTTTTAAGCCGGTATCTGTTCTGAAAGGAAAATTGGGACATTCTACTTTGGGCATAAGACTGAGAAAAGGCTTGGTAGTGTTTCAATTTGCCATTACCATACTTCTCCTTGTACAAACATTGACTGTTCGTGAACAACTGCGTTTTATGCAAAACAAGGAGTTGGGCGTGAATGTGGAAAAGCTTGTTGTGGTCAAGTCTCCACCAACCGATACACTGAAGAGAAATTTTGATGTATTTAAAAATCAAATGATGGCCAAGCCATGGGTCAAAGCGGTAAGTGTCTCTAGTAGCGTACCGGGCATGCCGTCACATCAAATGAGTACTACTACTGGAATCAACCTGGTAAATGCGAAGGAAAAGCACAGCTATAACTTTTATATATTCGATATCGATGCTGAATTTATACCTACCATGGAGATGACCTTGTTGGCTGGTGAGAATTTTCTCGCCAATAGTAGCAACAAAGAAAAAGTAATTGTCAATGAAGAAGCCATTCGATTATGGGGGATAGCAAATTCGGAAGAAGCCATTGGAAAGAAATTAAGCTTTTGGGGAAGCACCACTACCATTATAGGCGTGGTAAAGAACTTTCATCATGCGACACCAAAATCACCTCATGTACCTCTTCTATTGAGGTATTCTGATGGGTTTGCAGAGTTCGCCAGTATTAAAATAGAACCTACAAATGTTCAGGAGCAAATTGCAGAGATAAAAGATACTTACGATCAGACTTTTGCAGGCGCTCCTTTCGGTTATTTTTTTATGGATAGTGAATACGAGAGACAGTATCAGGATGATCAGAGATTTAAACAAGTTTTTGGATCACTTACAGTGTTTGCGATTTTCATTGCCAGTCTTGGACTTTTTGGTTTAGCGTCTTTTACTATAATAAAGCGAAGTAAAGAAATTGGCATTAGAAAGGTGCTTGGTGCAGGGGTAACTCAAATCATATTCATGTTGTCCAAGGAATTTGTAGTACTTGTTTTGGTAGCCACTGTAGTCGCCATTCCTTTTTCCTATTATATCGTCGACAATTGGTTGAACAATTTTGCTTTCAGAATTGAATTGAATTGGCTGATTTTTTTACTTCCAGCCATGGTGGTATTGTTAGTTGCCATATTATCTGTAAGCCTCAAGACTTTGAATATTGCAACCAGTAATCCAATAGATGCACTTAGAGATGAATGATGATATCTACATTTGCGCTTCCTATGTCACAATGCCTTCTGCTGCACTACTAAACCTATAACTGATATGCTGAAAGAACATTTAAAAATCACAACCAGAGTTTTTTTGAAGAACAAACTCTTCACAGCCATAAACATATCAGGGTTGGCCATCGGTATTACCGCTTATTTGCTGATCACTCAATACGTCAATTTCGAATCTGATTATGATAATTACCATCCCAGGGTTGAAGATTTATATAGAGTCACTTTGACAACTAATCTGGGAGAGAAGGGATTTACGACATCAGCTACAAATCATCCAGCGGTTGCAGCGGCAATGAAACGAGATATACCAGAGATAGAAAGTTTCGCCAGGGTTGTAGAAAAAACGGTGATGTGGGGAACATTCGTCCTCTCCTATACCAATGAAAATGGTGACATCATTAAGTCAAATGCCAATGATGATAAGATGTATATTGCCGACAGTACAGTGCTAGAATTATTTAATATCAAGCTGCTTCAAGGAAATCCAGCTACTGCTTTGGATGATAAGATGTCTATAATTTTATCCAGTAAAGTAGCAAAACGTTTTTTTGGAAATCAAAATCCAGTTGGTAAAATATTGAAGGTGAACTATCGACAACCAATTACTGTCACAGGTGTTTTTGAGGAACCACCGGAAAATTCTCACTTTCAGTTCGATATGCTCGTGTCGTTTAGGACATTAGGAGATTGGCCCGAAAATACATGGATATGGCCTGAATTTTACAACTACGTAAGGTTAAAGGCTGGAACTGATCCTGCTGACGTAGAAGCAAA
The DNA here is from genome assembly GCA_963976505.1 of uncultured Reichenbachiellaceae bacterium. Lineage (GTDB taxonomy): Bacteria > Bacteroidota > Bacteroidia > Cytophagales > Cyclobacteriaceae > CAXBNB01. Next base: position 6,368 of record CAXBNB010000073.1, on the reverse strand, counting down.
AATGCCTGAATTTGTCAGTAAATACCTCAGTGACATTATGGAAGAGCATGGCTTTGAAGCGAGGTTTGGTTTACAGCCCGTTCAAGACATTCATTTAAAATCGCATCATAAAAATGAAATGTCAGCCAATGCTAGCGAGCAAACGCTAAATTTTTTGCGGGTAATCGCCGCTTTTGTGATTTTGATAGCTTTGATGAATTTCATCAATTTGTCAACTGCAAAGTCGGTAGAACGAGCCAAGGAAGTTGGTTTGAAGAAAGTAGTTGGCATACGAAAGGGCGCTTTGATTGGACAATTCCTTTTCGAGTCTATGATGATCAACCTGATCGGAATAACTATTGCCATAGGGATGGTTACAGTACTTATCAATCCATTTAATGCAATGGTAGGTTTAGATGTACTTTCTTATGGGATTTGGCTTGAGTCTGGCACATGGTTGCTTCTGTTAATTATCTTTTTGATTGGAGGCCTGTTGGCTGGAGCCTATCCAGCATTTGTACTTTCAAGCTTCGAACCAATTCAAGTACTAAAAGGGAAATTTACTCAATCGGGAAGCGGAGCTATGATGCGAAAAGTACTCGTAATGGCTCAGTTTGCTATATCTATGGCACTTATTGCTGGCACCTTTATAGTGTATAGTCAGTTTTCATATATGCGGAATCAAGAACTTGGATATGACATTGAACACAATTTGATTGTCAATGCTCCAATGGTAGTGGACTCAACCATAGTGAGTAAAATAAAGGTGTTTAAGGAAAAACTAATGTCGAATCCCAAGGTGAATTCAGTCAGTGTAACGACTGAAATTCCTGGAAAGAAAATGACCCACATAAGTTTGGCTAGACAAACTCATGAAAGAAAAGAAGATGGGGTAATTGCTGGACTGAACCTTGTTGATTCTGATTTTTTGAAAACCTATAATGTAAAGCTGGTTTCAGGAAGGAATTTTACGGATTTGGATAGATCGTTTTATGGGTTCGACAAAGACGAAGAGGAAAGTGGTATGATATACAGAGTAATGATCAATGATACCGCCGCTAAGGCTTTTGGTTTTGGAGATGCTGAAGGGGCACTCAATCAAAAAATTATTTATAAATATGGGCCAGAAGAGCGCACAGTCGAAATTATAGGGATAGTGGAGGATTACCACCAACAATCATTGCAAAATGATTACGAACCCATCATTTTTATGAACCCTAAATATTATCAGGCCATCTACATGACTGTAAATATGAACACCTCAAATGCAGGTGAAACGGTGGCTGCTATCGGTCAGGCATTCAATACTTTTTTCCCAAAAGACCCCTACAAATATTTCTTTCTTGATGATTATTTCAATAGGCAATATGAAGCAGATCAAAAGTTTACCACAATATGCCTGGTCTTTGCAGGGCTCGCTATTTTTATAGCGGCATTGGGCTTATTTGGATTGGGGTCATATATGGCACTACAAAAAAGGAAAGAAGTGAGTGTTAGAAAAGTTTTGGGCGCGAGCATGCTCAATGTAATGCTGATTATGCCTAAAAGTTTGTTGATTTTGGTATTCATGTCTGGTTTATTGGCTTTGCCTGTGACCTATTTTATGGCTAAGGAATGGCTCTCTGAGTATGCTTTTCGGATCGATATTAGTCTTTGGATGTTTGTTATTCCACTATTTGCTGTGATGGTGGTTGCAGCTTTGTCTGTTTTGCCACAGTCCATCAGAGTGGGATTGGTCAACCCTATTGAGTCACTTAGAGATGAATAGGTAAGGTGGGTAAAAACTTCCCCTAAGTAATTTTATGCTTGGAAATTCGAATTTCAAGGTCAGAAAGGATATTCATCATGCTGAGGTATTGATCGTAAGGTTCCGTGACGTTATCCGAATTAATTTTGGTATTCATTCTTAAGAGGTTGTCAGCCGCACATAGTGGCAGAAAGTCTTCGAGCAATTTCTTGTCACTTTTAATGTGCAATTGAGCTTTTGTCGATTTGAGTTTCTCAAGGGTCTCCTTCTGGATAGGATTTTCAATAAAAGCGGGTAAATCCTGACCGGAGGAATTCACGGCAAGCGCCGAAGGGATATTGTAAATAGCAGAAGTTGTGTGGGCTTTTAAGGCATCACCGATCAATATGAATTTATTTTTTCTTGATTTTATTCCTGATAACAAATCCATCCAATTGGTATTCGGATTTGCGCTAGCAGGGTTGATTTGAGCCACATATAGTTTGTCACTCAATGACTTGTCCTTCAAAGCTGAGGAGGCATTTGAGTGGATCAAAAGCTGGTTTGTTTTGTAGTCGGTAAGCAACAAGGGAAGCTTTTTCTCTCCATTTGATTGATAAATCTGATATTGATCATTTCCTCCTAAAAACCAATCAATAGCCGGTGCTATTGCACTCTTGAAATTCAACCCTTTTATGATATTGGCCAGCTCATTGGAGTAAATATTTTCTGTATTGGAAAAGCAAGTCGGCTCACAATCAAATAATGATTTTATTAACTTTTTATGTTTTGCTATTTCAATCTTAAATAAATCGAGAGAAAAAAGACAACTCAAAGAATTGCTGTAGGTACCACCGAGGAGTTCAATTTTTCCTGATTTCACCTGTTTTTTAATGTCACTAATGTACTTAGGGTAATGCTGAGACAGCATCTCTAGAAAGAAACCAGAAAAGAACAGTGAAACAGCATGGTCTTTTTTGCCTGAAAGTTTGATGATGGCATCAAGTAAAGGCAGGTGTCTTAAGTTGGCCTCAACTAGAAATGTTTTTTCAGCCGATGCTATGTCAAAGTAGGAGTGGCTTTTACCAATGTCAAAAAAGGAAAATGAATTAAGGGGTTTTTCAGCATAAAAATTGAAAACAAGGCATAGATCCATATTTATTTTATCTAAAGGTATTAAAGACATTCAACACTTGATCGGCAGTGTTTTCCCACGTAAGGGACTCTAAGTCTGATAGGTTCTGAGCAATCATCTTTTTTCTCTTTTTATCATTTTTGAATACTGTGAGAATGTGGTTTGCAAATCCATCCACATCCCAATGATCGGCATACAATCCACCAGACAAAACTTCTGAAGCGCCTGATTGTCTGGAAAGCACTGTGGGCAAGCCAGCATTGGCGGCTTCAATGGCTGTCAAACCAAATGGCTCAGAGACAGACGGCATACAATAAACATCGCACATGGCATACAAATCAAGCAATTGATCACGGTCTATGTGGCCGGTAAAGTGAAATTTACTACCTATATTTTTAGAAGCTGCTGCGTTGATCAAGTTGGTCATGAGGTGTCCGTCTCCCGCCAATACAAACCTTGTGTTTTTATGCTTTTGAAGAATTTTTCCGGCAATTTCCATAAAGATATTGGGTCCTTTTTGTCCGGTCAAGCGACCGACAAACAACACCAACTTTTCCTTAAATACTTTTTTTGGTTTTTTATGTTCAACAGGCTCATTGCCGTTGTAAACGGTGTGTATTTTGGCCTCATTTATTTCTCCATAATTATGAGCAATCACATCATTGGTATATTGGCTCACACTGATGATGGCATCAGAGTGCTCAAATGATTTTTTCTCCAAATCATAAACCCATGAATGATTGAGTTTGGAGTTTCTGTCATAGTCAAGCGAATGAATATGAGTGACTAGTGGCTTATTGGTTTTTCGTTTGATTTCCATCCCAGCTGGTAGTGCGGTCCAGTCGTGTGCATAGATGATGTCAAATTCTATTGTTTTAGACTCTTTCACCACAAGGTCTGTAAATTCAGCGAGTGCTGCTTTTACATCCGAGTTTGATTCTTGAGAAGTATTGTCATCTTCTTGTTCACCAACTACAAAATCTAGGTAAGGATAAAAATAAGGTGATATCTTAGACCTAATGTTGATTTTCGTTAGGTCAGAGACCAGACTAGTTTCGTTTAGCTTGTCAGTACTGAGGTTTTTTATTTTACGAATAAAATCTCTTTTGGAATCTTCCTGTCCAATTTCCTCTGGTTGTATTACAGTCAATTCCGTTTCCTGAGCCAGGTATTTGGCGATATGTTGTGCAGCTATGCCAAGCCCGCTATTTAAAGCATTTGGCTCGCCTGGACCTATCATGAGTACTTTAAGCTTGGGCATATTGGTTGAGTAGAAAATAAAAAAGCCATTCAAATATTTGAATGGCTTTAAGATACGAATTTTGTTCTGAAATTATAATGCAATTACGCAGTTTTGTTCTTCAGAAATACCATTGCTTACAAAATTGTCTGCAGTAGTGTCATTTAACCAAGTATTTCCATCTACCAAATACCTAAATTGGTATTCTTGACCTACAGGAAGTTCCATTACCAGTTTAAACCCACCGGATTTTAGTTTAGTCAATTCGGTACTGGTTTCACTCCAGTTATTAAAATCTCCTACTAAGTTTACTGTGCTTGCTTGTTCGATTTCTTTTTTATCAAGCCCGAAAGTTACCTTACAGACAGGCTTGGATTTTAAAGTTTGTTTTTTGATACTCATGATATAATTGTTTAACTAATTAATACTTCTTTAAAGTTTTTGGGTAACAACACTGAATATGTACTTGTCGAAATTTCGACCTGACCAGTCATGTCATTTCCATCAACCATTACCATTTTTGGTTTTAAACCAAAACCATGGAATACAGCTTTGTAGCTTTTGTACACCGTCTCAAAGTTACCCGCTACCTCTTGTCTTATGATGTAGGCAGATAGTGATTTAATTGTTATTATTTTTTTAACTGATTGTTCCCCATTTTTATATTCCAATCCATCTCCTGCATCTTCGTACAATGTAGAAGTGTTTTCATCATCGTCTGCATAGATATGTAAGGTGAGTTCATCAAATTCAAACTCATCAGTATATTGCATTTTTGGTTGAAATGGTATCACTGCTCCAGCTTTCACAAAAAGTGGGATCTGATCCAACGGAGTTTCTACTTCTACTTCGGCTTTTCCCTCGTGTTTTTCATCTGTCCAGTAGTTATACCAGTTTCCTTCCGGCAGGTAAGCTTTCCTCTTTTTAGAGCCTGCTTCCGAAACTGGGACTACCATCAAGTTGTCTCCGAGCATAAATTCCTCTTCCCTGAAATACGACTCAGGATCATCCTGTGCTATCAAGTTGAGGGAGCGAACCATTGGAGTACCTTTTGATGCATATTGCCAAAAAGTAGTATAAATGTACGTCATCAATTCATAGCGCATTTCAATAAATGTCCGCACTATGTCGGTATATTCTTTATCAAACATCCATGGTTCTTTGTCACCATGATCACCTGAGGAGTGTGTTCTAAAGAAGGGATGAAATACAGCCATCTGAATCCATCTGGTGTACAATTCTCCATCAGGAGAACCTATAAAACCACCAACATCAGAGCCTACAAAAGATACACCCGATGCACTCAGTCGTTGACACTGGGCATTAGCAATTTTCAAATGCTCCCAAGTAGCCATGTTGTCTCCTGTCCATACTGAAGCAAACCGCTGCACCCCTGCGTATGCAGATCGTGTAATGGTGAATGCCCTTTTATTATCCAAATACAAATTTTGTCCATCACAAGTGGCTTGCGCCATCAGCGAACCATAGACATTGTGTACTTTTCTATGCGTACATGGATGTCCGTCATAGTCATGGCGTGCATCAAATGGAAAGGAACCATCCTCGAATACTGCGGGTTCGTTCATATCATTCAGGAAAATGACATTCGCCTGGCCATACACTTCCTTTCAACAAAGGACCGTCACCTCTAGTACAGAAATGTCCGTTTTTCACGCCTTCTTGATATACGGAGTAGTTTTTGTCAATCTTTATTCCCGGATCTATGATCACTATAGATTTGAAACCGTCTTTTCGAAGGTCTCCTATCATTTTCTTAGGATTTGGGAACCTGTCTTTGTCCCAGGTAAAACACCTAAAACCATCCATGTAGTCAATATCGAGGTGAATTACATCACAAGGAATTTTTCTATCACGAAATTCTTTGGCCAGGTTTCTTACCGTTGATTCTGGATAGTAGCTCCACTTACTCTGGTGGTATCCCAATGCCCATTTTGGTGGCATTTGAGGTTTTCCTGTCAGGTAGGTATATTTTTCACATACATCCACAAGCTTAGGCCCATTGATAAAGTAGTAGCGCATTTCACCACCTTGTGCCCAAAAGCTGCAAGCACTTTTTCTTTCTTTTCCAAAATCAAAGAAACTACGGAAAGTGTTGTCTAGGAAGATTCCGTAACTTGTATCTTTATATAAACTGAGATAAAAAGGAATATTCTTATATACAGGATCAGTTTCATTGCCATAACCATAGCAATCTGTTCCCCAGAGCTCCCTTCTTGATCCAATTAAATTGAGGTCTCCGGTTTTATCGCCAAGGCCAAAGAAGTTTT